>LNEX01000162.1 GCA_001464165.1 bacterium Ga0077546 | reverse complement strand
AGTGCCTCGGGCAAAGACTCAGGCGCTAGCGGCATGTTGATTCACACCTATCTGATCCACGACGGTCAGATTCAGGAATTACCAACTCGGCCATCTCAGGGCGTTGCAGCTGATACTGAAGCGCTACTCAACATCGCTGGTCGACAAGCTCCTTCCGAACATCTAGCCCTCTTTGCCCAAGGCCACGGCGGCGGCCCCCACGGAGTCTCCGGAGATACAGGCCGAGCCACCCTCGAAGAAATGGATGCCGCCATCAGGAACGGTCTAGCTAGTAGCGGCCGAGACAAACTTGATTTAGTTGACTTTGATGCTTGCTCGATGGGGAATGCCGCTGTCCTGGCAGCAGTGTCCTCGCGGGCAGAAAACATAATCGCCTCACCAGAGATGGAAACAGCTGGAGGCGAAGACATAGACGCCCAGAATGTTAGAGCAATAGTTGGTGCAGTACTTAGCAATCCCTCCATGAACGGGCATGAACTGGGGCAAAAAATAGTTGATTTAGCAGCCCAGGGAGCTAACGGTGGTGCCGCTGCACCACGAGAGATTGATCGCACAGTAGCTGGCACCGACGCACTCTCACACTATAATGCGGCAGAAATTGGCCAGTTCAATCAACACCTCAATAGCCTTGGTGCAGCTTTAACTCAGGCATTCGAACGCGAGTCGAACAGAGAGGCCATTCTTACTGCCATTGGAGATGCGCCACTAGCCTCACAAGCAGGCGGAATACGGCTAGCAGGAACACCGCGGGAGGAGTTACGTGATTCTAAAACTTTCGCAGCCAATATTCTGTCTGCGGTTGAAAACGGTTCACTAAGTGATCCACAGGGCAACATAAGAAGAGCCGTTGAAGCCCTACAGGCTAGTCAGACCAGATTGGTGGCGGGCTATCACGGCGAGCAGGAAGGGGGCTATGACAAGCAAGGTGGTTTGAGTCTGTTCTTGCCTGGCAGGCAATACTTAGACAATCAGACTCGTGCCAACGAACTCAACCCTGCCGACCACCTGACTGAATTAGCCAGCGCAGAGCGTTATAACAAATTAGCAGACAAAGATTCACTGCTTAATCGCCTTGGCTATGCCGTCGAGGATATACAAAGAGAACTGGGAGCTGATGTTGGAACTCTAGCACCAATTATTGCAGCGCGAGAAGCACTAAGTAAAGCCTCTACACAAACCGAGTACGAGGCAGCCCTAGGACTGTTGGGAACCAACGCCAGACAGCTTGAACAAACTGCAGAGGGTCAACACTTGAACCAAATTTATCTCGAGCAGGCAAGAGAGGCAACAACAAAAGCTTTCGACACACAAATCCTAACTCAAGAGCAAGGAGAGTGGACCACATTCTTGAGAAATCTACAGGCCTTGGCCCGCTAAGAAGGAGAAAGGAACGAAAAAGAAAAGCAATACTACTTATGGTGCGTTGACTTTGCTGATTCTTGCGCCGCCGCTAATCGATTAGCAATGATACCTAACCAAGGGTTGGTATTCGAGTTAGCGGCCCGAGCCGAATTGACAGTTCTGGCACGCTCCAAGAAAAATTTGCAATCAGTCAATTGATTGCGAGCCAGGCTAATCAAGGCCGCCTGCACTAATACTTCTTGATTATAAGGTTGGCGACGAACAGCCAAGCGAATATGATTCTCAGCTGCCTCCAATTGACCTAAAGCCAAAAGAATCTGTGCTCGCGTCATCAACAAATAAGTGACATCTTCGCCCTTTGTAAATGATTGCGGCTCTGATGAATATTGTTCAATTTCTCTCTGCGCACCAACTGCATCACCTTGAGCCAATTTAGCCTGAGCAAGAAGACAGCGCGCTTTGAAGACATATTCCGGATTCTGATTACTGTGCACACCTTGACTAAGTAACAATCGGGCGTCCTTTTGCGCTTGGCTATACTGACCTCTGGCCAAGTCTAATTCTGCTTTTTCTAACAAGGCCAGACCATCATACGGTGCCAGCTTTAGAGCATGCTCTAAAAGACGACTCGCCTCAGTATAATCACGACGATAGAGACAGACGCGTACAATATTTAGTCTTGGTTCCACGTAGTCTAGCTTAAGAAAAATTGCTCGGCGCCAATTGCGCACTGCAATACTAAAATCAGCTTGGCGTTGTTCTGCTAATCTAAATTCTGCTTGTCCCAAGCCATTCCAACCGGCAGCAAACATTGGTTCTAACTTGACAGACCATTGATAATAATCACGAGCTAACTCAAAATTGGCTTCGGCAGCCGCTTTGCCAGCACTATTAAAGCAATAGTAAACCATCGCCCGACGACCGAGAAAGAGAACTAGACTAAGCAGAATTACAGCACGAACCAGAATTTTCTGTTTGTTTAACCAGCTATAGGTCTTGCGCAAATGCTTCCAGCTATCACCTTCAAACGAAGAGTCAGAACCAGCAGCCGCGACCACCGCAAACTCATAAGGCAAATCTTCGGGTAATACCTTGCTAGCTAAAGCACCACTTCTATCAAAAACGACTCTCACCAATTGATCAAAGGTTTCTTTGCTAAAGAAGAATGATGGAATGTAATTGGGAAAAAGCAAACTAGAAATTAGTTTGTTCTTTACTTCAAAGTGAAAAAGTATTGTCAATCGCCTAGCCGTGTGCCTGAGGCCAAACAACTTGGTAAAGAAAAAATTGGGCTCTATGGCCACTGCCCTTATAGATGTCCAAGGCACAAGGCGGTCAAAGCGCGAGAGCTTAATACCCTTATCGCTAATCCACACCCCACGACTGATAAATCTAAGTGATTGGGTAATCGCGAGAAAAGCCAAGAACCATATGACAGCAACGATTATCCAATCGCCCACTAGGCGCAGAACCAAACCAATAACTGAAGTTGTATTCGGTATTAGAGGAATGACATCTGTTATAGCCAAGACAAAGGCAATAAATACAGACGAACCAACCGCCAGTTGTGTCAGCGCTTGAGAATCAAAGGGATAAAGAGTTGGCTTCGTGCTGTCTATGTCAGACCCTGCTTGACTTTGAACGTTGCATGTAACGAATCTAAAAAGTTGGACAAAAACATTAGACCATGACATATTGAACAAGGGTTAATATTAACCGTGACGAATGAATGCGAGGTATGTCCTTTGAAAATCCTGATCATTGAAGACGACGTAAATATCGCGCGTCTCATCGAACTTGAGCTCGGCTATGAAGGTTATCAAGTTTCCGTGGCTCACGATGGCAATCAAGGTCTTGATCTTTTCAAGAAAGACCAGCCTGAACTGGTTCTTTTGGACGTGATGTTGCCTGGTCTTGACGGCATCGAAGTTTGCAAGCGCCTACGTGCCATGTCGAAAGTTCCAGTGATTATGCTTACCGCCAAAGATGGTGTGCAAGACCGCGTCAGCGGCCTAGATAGCGGCGCTGATGACTATTTGACAAAGCCATTTGCGACAGAAGAGCTTCTTGCCAGAATTAGAGCAGTAATGCGCAGAAAGCCTGCAGAAGGCATTCTTACTTACGCCGATCTCTGGATGGACCAGCTCAATCGTGTCGTAAAGAGAGGCGAGCGCCAACTTGATCTAAGAGCTAAAGAGTTCGATCTACTAAGATTGTTTATGCAGTATCCCGAACAAGTTCTCTCCCGCGAGTTCATCTTCGACAAAGTCTGGGGTTATGACTTTATCGGCGAATCTAACGTGATTGAAGTTTATATACGTTATTTACGTTCAAAACTAGAAGATGCTACTTCTAAACGTCTAATTCAGACTGTTAGAGGCGAAGGTTATGTATTGAGAGAAGAAGAACCTTCTCGCTAACGACCTCGATGCTATTGAAGCTCATCAAAAGAAAGACCGGTCTATTGACCGGTCTTTCTTCTTTGTCGGGGGATCTAGCAGGAGAAGCAATCAAGTTCCGAATAGCCGCTCTGGTGGAGCTAGCAACAACTTTAGCCGAGCTTGTAAATCAGGTGCCAACATTTGCAGGGTCTTAAGGGCGCGGCATCTTATATATGGATTTTCGTCGTGAGCCAAGTCAATCAATATCTGCTCAGGCATATGCGGGCTCTCCGCCACACCGTAGCGCACGTCAGCACTATTATCACAAGCTAACAGAGCCAGAGTCTCAGAAGGAGTATTAGCGTTCTCAGCTACGGCTAAACGCACTTCGTAATCACTATCGAAGACCAGTTTTTTAAGAATCTCCACAGGGGTTCGTGGATTCTCAGCCACGGCACGGCGGATACTGGCCGATTTGTCCTCAGCAAGCCTGGCCAAAACCTGCCTGGGGGTATTTGGATTGCCAGCAACAACCCGTCGCACCTGCAGAATTTCAAGATCCGCCTCGCTCATGGCTTCGGCCTTAAGGTCTTCTGTTGGTGTTTGCTTCTCTTTCCGCATAGACGCTGCTCCGTACTCTTCAATGAACTAGCAATATACCCATTGTCAAGCGGACCTAATCGCAACAACAGTCTGTTCGAGCCAAACCTGGCTTAGCTTTCAGTAAAATAGAAAATCAAGGGAAAAATTGCGTAGTTTTGTAAACAGCATTTACAAAATCAATTGTGACGGATTATCCAGAAAAATAAGGCTATCCCCTATCACACTAGGGGATATGACTTCTTTTGACCGGTTTTCAGGGGGAACTCCCACTGCAGACGGAAAGAATGCCAATATATTGCGGGTTCTACGACTTGTAAAAAAAGATGTCGTAACGTTATGATAACTAGCATATAGTTTAGGTAACTCTAAGGGAAATCCCCGAAAGAATTACCTCGATGGCGATTCGCTAAGCCAAACATTGTAAAGACCAGGTGACACCATGAACACACTTCAAACTCGCTACAATCCAAGTTTCTCCGCTGCTTCATCTAACGGCATAGAAGAACTCTTAACCGTGGCTGAAGACGGCAATTTCGTCTTGAGCCTACCAACCAACCTCCAAGACTACCAGCAAGAGCTTGAGCGACTTCTCGGCAAGTGCTTTAGTGGTCGCGCCAAGTCAGAAGGAACTCTGGCATTGGCTCGCCAAATGTCTATCAATTGGTGTCTGTCTAAATGCAAGCAAACAGGACAATCAGTCGATCAGTGCCTCGATTTACTATCATAATTTTTCGACTGCAATACTCAAAAAAAGCTCAAAAACAAAAACGCTCAGAATAACTTCTGAGCGTTTTTGTTTATAACACCGGAACCAGCCAAATTATTTTGTTTCTGGCTTGGCTTCTGCTTTGCCGTCATCTTCTGAGTCATCAGAATCATTAGCATCATTTGAGCCATCGCTTGATGGTTCAATAGCCGCCACCACAGGAGTAACCGAGACAACCATATCGTCTTCGCCTACTTGTTGCATCTTAACACCTGTAGCCATACGACCTTGAATACTAATGGCGTCGGCTTGCTGGCGAACCACAACACCATTGGCAGTGGCAATGATCATCTCATCACCAGGCCGTACTACGCGCAAACTTGCAAGCCTCGAGCTAGCATTCTTGAACTTAGTACCAATCAAGCCAATACCGCCTCGGCCCTGTTGCCTGAACTCTTCTAATCTGATGCGCTTACCGAAGCCGTCGTTGGTAACAACCAGCAAGTAAGTATCGTCAAATGTCTCAAGTGCATCAAAGCCAACGATACGATCACCTTCACGCAAGGTAATGGCACGCACACCACGAGCGGAACGACCCAGTGGCCGAAGTTCTTCTTCACTGTAGCGAATACACATACCATCCCCAGTACCGATGATGATGTCGCTCTTGCCAGCCGAAGGTCTAACCCAACCTAGCTCATCACCTTCATTTAGGGTGATAGCAATGATGCCGGTTTTTCTAATATTGGCAAATTCAGACATCTGCACTTTCTTGATATAAGCCTGGTGAGTAAGCATAATCAAGTAGCTATCAGGATCAAAGCTTGACACCGGAATAACAGTGGTAACGGTCTCTTCAGGGCGCAATTGCAAGAGGTTTACCAGCGCCAGTCCACGAGCAGTACGGCCGCCTTCAGGAAGATCCATAACTTCTAGAGGGAAGATTTGACCACGGTTAGTGAAGACCAAAAGTCGGTCGTGCATATTGGCAGCAAAGAAGTGCTGCAAATCATCTTCGTCACGGGTCTTCACGCCAGTGACACCACGAGTGTTGCGGCGCTGCCGGCGGAAGCTATCGAGCGAAATACGCTTAATGTAGTCTTGCTTTGTAATAAACACAGCCATCGGTTCGTTTGGCGTCAGGTCTTTGGCAGTGATTTCAGTGTCAGAACCACTCGACTCGATGATGGTACGACGCTCATCTTTCTGACCATTCGCATCCTTGAAGTTGTCGCGAATTTCACTCAACTCTTGTTTGATGATTTCATCGATGCGCTTGCGGTTTGCAAGAATATCTTTGTAATCTGCTATTTTGGCCAAAAGTTCGGCTAGTTCTTTCTCTAACTTGCCACGTTCTAATCCAGTTAGACGACGCAATTGCATTTCAAGAATGGCATTGGCTTGAGGCTCAGTCAAAGCAAACTTAGCCATCAATTCAGAGCGAGCACTTTCTGTGGTTTCAGAAGCACGAATCAAACGAATGACTTCATCAATATTGTTGATAGCTTTGAGGTAGCCTTCAACAATATGGGCACGGTCTTCCGCTTTGCGCAAGAAATAACGAGTACGCCTTGTAATTACATCAACACGGTGTTCGATGAACTCTTGAATCATCGCTGCTAGCTCAAGAGTGACTGGCTTGCCCTTAACTAGAGCCAAGGTATTAACAGGGAAAGAACTCTGCAGTTGCGTATATTTGTAGACATTGTTGAGCACAACCTGAGCATTGGCATCACGCTTCAGTTCAATAACAACGCGCATACCAGTGCGATCTGTTTCATCGTTTACATCAGAAATTCCGGTCAACTTTTCATCACGTACAAGTTCTGCTACTCGCTTAGTGAAAGCTTCTGGACCAACCATATAAGGAAGTGCTGTGACAACTATGGCCATCTTTGACTGCCTGCCGCCAGATCCTGGAATTTGCTCAATAGTGGCTGTCCCACGAGTAGGAATAGAGCCGCGACCAGTAGTGAAAGCCTCAACAATTCCGTCAGTTCCGAGAATTGAACCGCCACCTGGGAAATCCGGCCCCTTGATCCATTGCATCAACTCGCGTGAAGTAAGCTCTGGATTATCTATCTTGGCAATTGTGCCGTTTACAACTTCAGTCAAATTATGGGGTGGAATATTGGTGGCCATACCCACAGCAATACCTGAAGAACCATTGAGCAAGAGAATTGGCACCCGAGATGGCAAAACAGACGGCTCTTTCAACGATTCATCGAAGTTCGGCCGCATATCAATAGTTTCAGCATCGATATCTTCAAGTGTTTCCATGGCCAAGGCGGCCAATTTGCATTCGGTGTAGCGCATTGCAGCCGGTGGGTTGTCGAGGTCACCAAAGTTTCCGTGACCATTAACCAAAACATATCTACTGGCCGAAGGCTGGGCCATACGCACTAGTGCTTCGTAGATAGATGAGTCACCATGGGGGTGATATTTACCCATAACGTCGCCAACAACACGGGCCGACTTCTTGAACTTCTCATTAGGCGCCAAATTGAGCTCGTGCATGCCAAAAATAATGCGTCGATGAACAGGTTTAAGACCATCTCTAACATCAGGAATGGCGCGACTGACGATAACCGACATGGCATAGTCGATGAATGACTTTTTCATCTCATCGCGCAGTTCTACCGAGACTATTCGCTGACCACTATTCCCAGAACCGCCCGCATTGCCTGCTGAATCAACCACCACGAACTACCTCTTAACGAAAACAGAATCCTTAAGCAGTGTGCTGGAGGAAGATACCAAAAGGTACCAACTGATTGGACACTCCAACACTCAACTATAAATTTGACAAGGACCAATTATAACACTGCCCAAGCTCGCTGATGATGCCCTTTTCAGTAACAAATTTGCGCTATTTCCGTATTAAGTCAGTGGATTGCAACGGCACTTCCCCGACTTAATACTAAAATAGGGAGCTGAATGTACCAAGCGTATATATGTAGTTTCTCGGGGATATGAAATCAAGATGTCTGGCAATAACGAGTCACCCAAAGCTCTGGCAGCACAAGCCAAGAAAGCAGCCGCCGCAGCCGAAGCCGCCAGCAAACTTAAAACCGATCGCTTGAAGAAATTGAGTGCCTTGAAAGAGCAGGGCATTAATCCCTATCCGTATAAATATGAACGCAGCCACAAGGCCGCCGAACTACAAGAAAAATATAAAGACCTAGCTGTTGGTGTGGAGACCGAAGACGTTGTGCACGTCTGTGGCCGCATCATGAACAGCCGCAATACCTGGATGTTTGTTGATGTTTTCGATGACTCCGGCAAGATTCAGCTTTTCTGTAATAAAGAGTTTCTTGGAGAAGAAAAACAGGCCCGCCTCAAGCTCCTTGACAAAGGTGACTATATTGGCGCCACCGGTACGATTCGCCGCACAAGCACTGGCGAATTATCGGTAAAAGTGACTGATTGGCAAATCTTATCGAAATCACT
>LNEX01000161.1 GCA_001464165.1 bacterium Ga0077546 | reverse complement strand
ATCTTAGGCGAAATTATGTTTAGCCCCTGACGACGAGCTACGACTTCGCCTTCTAAGGCATAAATGGTGCCTATAGTCTGACGCTCTTCATCACTAAACAAAGGCACATTGATAGCATTGGGAATATGCTCCTCAATGTACTCGCACGGAGAGCGCACATCAACAATCACTGCCCTCTTTAGGCTATTAAGTTCCTCGGCAGTAATTTCGCGCCAAGTCATAGCTTACTTATCTTTGAGAGACTTAACTACTTTCTCAACCTTTGTATTACTAATAGCTGCCAATTCCTCTGCACTTGCTTTGGCCGAGCGCATTACCATAACTTGCAAGAGCGGGCTTGATCTCAAATCACGGGCAAAGTGCGCTTCTAACTTTTCAACTAGAACACTTCTTACTTCGTCTGGTGTGACCGGACCCTTAGCATTGGCTTTGCTAATTATACCTTCGATATTTTGACGCATTTCTTGCACAAAATCTTCAACAGGTATTCCGCGGGGCAAAATTACCCCGCGCAAAGTGACGTCTGGACCGCCCACAATAGAGCCCTTAGGGTCAACAGTAACGGCTACAACAACTAGGCCGTCATCAGCTAGCTTTTGCCGATCAGCCACAATTTCTTCATCAATAAAGAAATCACGATTAAAGTCAATTAAAAGCACTCCTGCTTCAACAAGACCATTCACCTTGCCTTGACCATCAGTCAGTTCGAGCACCTCGCCGTTTTCCATAACAAAGACATTGTCACAACTGACACCACATTCGACGGCCAGTTCACCGTGGCGTACCAGCATTCGATACTCACCATGCACTGGCATAAAGAATTTCGGCTTGCATAAATTTATCATCAATTTTTGCTCTTCCTGGCAGCCGTGGCCTGATACGTGCACACCAGCATCACGACCATAAATGACTTTCGCCCCTCTAACACACAAGGCATTTATGGTATTGGCCACCGACCTTTCATTGCCTGGTATGGGAGTGGCAGAAATAATTACGGTATCCCCAGCAATGATTTTGATTTGCCGATGCTCGTCATTGGCAATTCGTGTGAGTGCCGACATTGGCTCACCTTGGCTGCCGGTGGTGAGAATAACGACCTTCTCTTTCGGCAGCTGATTAACTTGATCTACTGGCACAAGCAGACCATCAGGATAGGTCATATAGCCAAGTTCGCGAGCAATGCTAGCAAACGTCAGCATCGAGCGGCCTAAGACTGCCACCTTGCGGTCATACATCATAGCCGCCTGCAGTACTTGTTTGACGCGGTTTACGTTACTGGCAAAAGTGGTGACAATAATGCGACCTTTAGCGTTGGCAAAAGACTCATTAATTTTGGCCCAGACCGTGCGCTCAGACGGCGTGAAACCCTCTCTTTCAGAGTTGGTACTGTCACTCATTAATAACAGAATGCCCTCTTCGCTAGCTGCCGCTAAGCTTGCAATATCGGACTGTTCATTATCAACAGGAGTGAAGTCAAATTTGAAATCTCCTGTATGAACGATGACTCCTACCGGAGTTCTAATAACTAATGAAAAAGCATCTGCAATCGAGTGCGTACAGCGAATAAATTCAACATTAAAACAACCCATCTGCACGCGTTGGCGCGGCTTTACGTGCTTGAGACTTGTACGGCCAAGTAAACCATTTTCAGAGAGCTTCTTTTCGAGCAAGCCCAATGCCAAAGCTGGGCCATAAATGCTCGGCAGGGTAACGTCGCGCAAGAGGAAAGGAATACCACCAATGTGATCTTCGTGGCCATGGGTAATGGCTAAACCACGCAAATACTGCTGATTTTTGGCGAGGAAAGTAAGATCGGGTAAAACTAAATCGACACCCAACATTTCTTCAGAAGGAAATGCTAGACCAGCATCGACAAGAATCATGTCTTCACCATAGGCAATGGCCATGGTGTTCTTACCGATTTCGCCTAGGCCACCCAAAGCAATTACTTTGAGTGTCTTACTGGTAGAAAACCCATCTGTCGATGTCTTCAGTTCTGGCTTGATCGCCTTAGTGTTATGGTCTGTCACAGGGTTCCTCGTTATTAATTCTCTAGGTGAGTTGCAGACTTTGATTTAGATTTAACTTGTAGATCTTAATCAGATCATCCATGGTTTCGCGCTGATTGCTATCGAGAGGCACCAAGGGTAATCTGAGATGTTCTTTGCAGAGGCCCATTTTGGCCAGTACATATTTCAGGCAGGTAGGATTGGGAGCAATAAATAGCCCCTTAAACATTGGCATACACTGATAATGCAATTCTCGAGCAGCATCAAGTTTGCCGCCAAAGAAAGCATTTTGCATTGCCATTATTTGACTACCAATCACATGACTGGCGACTGAAATCACACCAGATGCACCGATAGACAAGAATGGCAAAGTGAGATTATCATCGCCAGAATAAACCAAGAAATCTTCTCTTGCACCAGAAGCAATGTCAGAAGCTTGATCGACATTACCTGTTGAATCTTTGAGAGCATAGATGGTCTTTTCACTCTTACTCAAAGAAATCATGGTCTCGCTACTGATATTGATTCCAGTGCGAGCCGGAATATTGTAGACAATTAGTGGCAATCCTGAAGATTGAGCTATAGCCGAAAAGTGAGCAAACAAGCCAGCTTGACTTGGTTTATTGTAGTAGGGCGCCACAACCAACGCACCATCAGCGCCAAGACTTTCTGCTTTCTGAGTAGCCTTGATTGATTTAGCTGTAACATTTGTCCCCGTGCCCATAATCACTTTCACACGCTTATTGCTAACAGCAATTACAGCCTTGAGCAAAGCCTCTTTCTCATCCTCTTCTAGAGTTGGACTCTCACCGGTGGTGCCAGCAACAACTATAGAAGTACTGCCTGTAGTGATTAGATGCTCAACAATAGCTTCTACTGCCTTAAAATCGACTTTTAGATGCTCATCAAAAGGGGTCACCATTGCAGTGATCATGCGGCCAAAGACTTTTCCATCCGTACTAATCAATTCTATTTCCTCACTAATCTAAAATAGTCTCTAGACCAATTTTTAGTTCGTTCAATTGCATCACAGCCTTCAACGAGAGCGCGATACCGCGCAAAAAGCAATTAGTATTGAAGCTATCATGCCTAATTGTGAGCAGCTCTCCATCACTGCCAAAGATTACATCTTGATGCGAGATCAAGCCAGGCAACCTGAGCGAATGCACTCTAATTCCAGATGTATGTTCAGCACCACGAACATGCGGCATTGACTCATGTTCAGTTACTTCTTTGAGGTTGAATTTCTTGCCGCCACTAGCCATCTTATTGACCGTATGCATGGCCGTACCAGAAGGGGCATCAACTTTCTTTGTGTGATGCATTTCAACAATTTCTGCATTGCCATAGTATCTTGCAGCTTGCTTAGCAAACTCCATCATCAAAACTGCACCAATGGAAAAGTTAGGTACGAGCAGTGCACCCATTTTTCTCTCAGAAGCAAGAACCGACAATTCGGCTATTTGATCTTTGCTCAAGCCAGATGCGCCAATAACAGGTCGAATTCCACTCTCAAGAGCCTTCTTGGCGCAGTCGAAAGAGGCGTCAGCAACCATGAGCACGATTATTGCATCAGGATAAGCAGTCTCTAGTAGGTGATCAAATGAAGAACAGACCGGAATACCTAGCTGACTGCGATCTTCGGTAGCATCTGTAAACTCACTTAAATCACAACCTACATATGGCGCCCCGGTGCGACCAAAGGCCCCAACTAACTCGAAGGCACCATCTTTGAGAATAGGTGTGAGACTAGCTCTACCCATGCGCCCATTAATGCCAGCAACGGCAACTTTAATTCTGGCATCCGATTGAATAATCACCTACCGTACCTCAACTAAATCATCGATTCTAAACTAGAGATTCTAAACCAGAATTCCTATACAAGAACTTCGTGCCCTTCGCTATGGCGACCAGTAGAACCAAAGCCCCCAGCGCCACGTTCGGCACTATCAGACAATTCATCTACTTCGATTACTTCAACTTCTGGCACAGGAGTGACTAACAGTTGCGCAATTCTCTCACCTGGCTCAAAGGTATATGGTTGCTGACCATGATTAACAACCAAGACTTGCACTTCGCCGCGGTAGTCACTATCAATGGTGCCAACACAGTTGGTTAGACTAATACCAGCTTTATCAGCTAATCCAGATCTTGGTCGAACTTGACCTTCATAGCCAGGCGGAATCTCTATGATGATGCCAATTGGAATGCGACAGCGCTCGCCTGGTTGAAGAGTTACAGCTTCTGCCAGGGCATTAGTCAAATCAAGACCAGCAGAACCGGCAGTGGCGTATTTCGGCAGAGCCCTGCAATGAGGCAATCGTTTGACTTTTAAGGTCACAGCTCCTATTGGTCCGATCATCTTTGTTCTTCCTCCACTCAACTAAGTTTCATTTGATAGCTCTCGGCCAATTCTTCCTTTGGCCCCACAACAACCAGAGACAAGGACTCCTTTCTGAACAGGTCATTGGCTAATTCAATAACTGCTTCATTGGTAATGTTTTCTATGTCTGTGCGCGCTTCATCAAGGGGGACAATACGGTTGTAGTGCACTAAGTCTGAAGCATTGTTTGTACTACGCGCGCTCATCGATTCTAAATCCATCAGCAGGTCACTGCGCAGTTGGGTCTTTGCTCGCTTAATTTCAGCAACAGTAAAGCCTTCAGCTTTAACGCGGTCAAGTTCACTAACAATCAGGTCTAACACCTGGGAAGTATTTTCTGGTGTCATCGCCGCATAGATTCCAAACAAACCACAATTGCGGTAGCAGTGTTGCATACTGGCCACGGTATAAACCAGCCCACGACGCTCTCTAATCTCTCTGAAGAGGCGCGAGGAGGCAGATGCTGCTAGACATAGGTCAAGCACCTGCAAGGCATCAATGCGCTTGTCACTATGACTTAAACTTGGCAGGGACAACATCATTTGAGCCTGCTCAACATCCTTGTTGCGCACAATATTGAAAATACGCGGTTGAGGAGTGGGTGGTTTCGGCCCATTGCCTTTGGTCAACTTGCCCAGCTTTTCTGTCAAATAAGCAATTGTAGCTTCTTCGTCAAAATTGCCAGCAATGGAAATCACCATACGCTCAGGACAATAAAAGCGCTGATAATGCTCTTCAATCATCGGTAATGTAATACCGTTAATGGTATC
>LNEX01000160.1 GCA_001464165.1 bacterium Ga0077546 | reverse complement strand
TGTTATTTCTACTCTTACCCGGTATGCGATTTGGTGAGACGAGAAAGCTAAAATAGTGCCATGTCGACTTTGAAAATAAAATACTTATCGTGCCGAGGGAACTAACAAAGAGCGACCGAGAACATCGGCTACCACTCAGTGACTTTCTCGTCTCACTACTTAAAAAACGCTATATTTACAGGAATCGCTCCGAATGGGTCTTCCAATCAGTCCGCCTCAAAAACAAACATCTACCTCATTTTAGACATAGAACGGCTAAGGTCACACATGTCTCGCATCACGAGTGCATTTCTCGAACTGCTCGACATTAACGGCAGCGACATGAAGGAATGGAAACCTGTCCGGGAAGCTGAGCTGACGGAGATCACCCAGCTAATCATCCCGCTAGATGGTATTCGTATTATGTAGCTTGGGCCAACGTCTTCTTATACTGCCAAATCTTTTCCGGGGAGAAGTTGTGCTAGTCGGCAAGGCTATCACTGCCACCTGCACGCTTCTTACTCTGCAGCGCAAAATCTTGCACCGCCTGCACTAGCGCTTGAGACAAACCAACTTTTTGCAAATGCTCAAATGACACAGTGCGCACAATGTCAAAACGCGCACCATACTTGACCAAATTGTAATCAAGCTCACCTAAGAAGCGCCTTCCTTTCTCGTCAGCACCACCGATCTGTAAAAACACCACAGTCACTTCTCTAGCATCATGCATACGCTTAGTGGCATTGACCAAAGTTTGCACCACTAGCATCGGTTCATATCGAGGTGCAGGCACACCATCAGTAATCACGGCTATTAACATTGGCTTCGAGACGGGTCGCCTACTGGCGAAGAAATTACCGAGCCGATCTTGAAGTGGTTCAGCCAGCTTGGTGCCCCACATGAAGTCTGGGTTTTCGAACAAATCATTTATTCGACTAGCACTAGAATTAGGATAGACCTGATATTCAGAAGCAAAAGAAGTAAGAGTTAGTCCTTTCGGAACAAATGGAGCTAAATCACGAGAAAGCGCTCTAGTTTGCATGCCACACCATTCCCATCGGGACAAAAACCCGGGACAATCTCGACGACGCATGGAGTTAGACGAGTCTACTATTAGCTCCAGATCAAAGTTTGAAAGCAATTGCACTGATAGAGTTGGTATTTGAGACTGACCTTTAAAGCCATCTTTGAGAGCTGAGCCGTTAAGCAAATTGCGCGAATCTTGCAAAGCAAACATTGAGGTCACTGGTTTATCAAAAATGCCAGACTGCGACTGAAAGGGGTCAGTCGAATTAGAATTGATTGTGGACGAACCGCTCATGGTAGTAGCAGTGGGAGCAACAGGAAGAGCGATCTGCTTGTGTTCAACACCAAGGGCAAAGGGGCGCCCATCGGCAGGAATAGGTAAAGGCATGTCCGGTCGAGTAAGCCGTGTACCAGTGGATGCATCTACCTGTGCCGAAGCCACAGAGGCCAGGCCAAAGCTAACGCAGCCACTAAGAACACTAGCCAGTAGCCCAAGATAGATAGCCTTGAAAATCAAGTGTTTCCTATGTTTGTCCATATATCGATATACGCTCAGCCGAACAAAAAAGTTCATGCTAATAGATTAAATATCCATTCGCTTCCCACTACATTGTGCACTACACTGTCAATTAAGGCATCCAAAAGGACATCGATGAGCAAACTAGCAAAAGAATCGTCGACATTGCGGGTATCTATATTTTCACTAAGTTTAGGGTTGAGCTTGGGCCTGTGCCTAAGCTTGAGCTTTTTGACTTTGTCCGCCCCTCAGGCCTGCGCCCAAGGGCAGCCAGAGGTGCCAGTAGCTATTGGCACAGTGAAACCACCCAGCACGCTGGTACTAAGCCAAATCACAAGAAGAGGCAAAGATCTCTACGAGTACGACAAGGCCTGCACGCAGGCAACTGATGCTCTTCTTGCCCAAGTAAAAAATGCAGCAAGCTTCAAACTCTTTGTTGCCTTTCCCGAACATGATATTTGGCATGTAGCCTTTGGCAGTATCAGCGACGATGGCGAAAGTTTTCTCCTTGCCTACGAAGCAACACTCAAGCCAAACAAGCCTGTAGAGATAAAGTCGTACGATATTTTCAAACTAGATAAAGGTGAGTTTTTCAAGCGGGCTCAGGCCCTTGATGCCTGCAAAGCAAAAATGAAGAGCACTGGGCCGCTGATGAACTATGCCGCCATTCCCAACGAAAGCGACAAGAAGAGCTATTGGGTCTATCAATTTCCTGGCATCTCAGAGCCCGGAGTCTATTTACTCGGTGGCGATGTGCGTTACTTGGTATCGAGCAGCGACCATAAAATTATAGAAACCAGGCAGATGCACCAGTCAGTGCTCTCGTGGCCCAAGCGCGGCGGTTTACCAAACGATGCCCAACTCCAAGGCGGCTGCCATTCGGCAATTATGGCCGACCTGCCGGAAGATACTGACGTCTTTCATGTGCTGTTACGGCAACCACAGCTGCCCGAGTATATTGCCACAGCCAACTGGATTTTCTGTGTCGAAGTCGACGGCAGCATACGGCTAGTTAGCACCATGAAAGAAGGCAGTCACCACTAATTCTATATTTCAGCCAGGGCCTTTTTGGCAGGAGCGAAACCTTGAGCTGCACTTTTTTCGAGCCAGAGTCTCTTTTCTTGCGGGTCTTTTTCAGTGATGCCGATAGTATATTGAGCATGGGCATGACCCTTTTCCGCAGCCAGCAAGGCGCAGCCAGAGGCTCTCTCTAGGTTCTGTTCAACTCCAAGGCCGTCTAGGTAACAGAGCCCCAGAGCAAATGTGGCATCAGTATGACCAACCCCTGCAGCCATCTCTAACCACTTAAAAGCTTCCTCGTATTCTTTGTCGTTAAAGAGAATGTCACCAATGGCAAACTGCGATTCTAGATCGCCTAACTCGGCTCGCTTGCGCCACAACTCTTTGGCCTGTGAGAAGTTTTTAGGCGCTGCTGTTCCTCTAAATATTGAAACACCATACTGATAGAGTCGAGCGCTCTTTTGTTTTGCTTGAATCAGCTCCAGAATCTCACTTTCTCTCTCAATTGGAGGCTCGGACTGACCAATAAAATTTATTGCCGCACCATCATCTTCAAAAGTTGTACTGTCAGCAAGCACCACAGGTAATTTACTGGCGGCAATTGAGGCATTGAGATACTCAAGCAAGACATAGGCCAACACCCGATCGCTGCCTAATAGTTTCTGCCCTTCGTGAAAAGCAGAAATGCGATCAACGAAAGAGAGTCGTTTGCCGCGACTTACCACCACCACCGGCCCGAAACATTGATCAGCTAAAGCCTTCAAGCGCAGCACCTGGGTAATCTGCTCAGGGCTCAAATCGCTATCAGCAGCTCTAGCTTCAGGTTCAGTTGGCATTGGTACTCCTTGTAAACGTAGAAGATGGAACAAACCATGGGAGAGCAGGTCTATTCACACCAAAGAAGAATTTAGCAGAAAAAGGTCATAGATAATGATTGTGCCAGCTTATGACAAATAAAGTCAGAACTTTAGTAACAACCTTGGCAATTGTCTCAACCAACTGGATGCTCTGCTTTCACAGCCTGCCAGTATTCGCCCAATCAGCCACGTCAAAGCCAAACCCAGCCCCCACGGCTACGTCAGTCCAATCCCCAACGGCAAAGCCAACGCAAGCGCCCACAGCCGCCGCTCCTACTGTAGCTGTTGACACTGTACCTTCATCTGGCGAAGGTCAGTCTATTTACCAAACGGGTTTGCCTGTTGAAACCGGCAATTTACTCAGTGAAGTAAAGAATCCCCGACTAGCACTAATTTTAGCCGGTGGTGGTGCCAGGGGGGCCGCACACATAGGTGTACTAAAGGTATTTGACCGCGAAAAAATACATGTTGATTTTCTTGTGGGCAGCAGTGTCGGTGCACTCGTAGGGAGCCTGTATTGTGCAGGTGTTTCTGCCAGAGATATTGAAGCGTTGGTTCTAAGTAACCAATTGAAAAAAGCTTTCTATCCTATTCCATTTAAGCTCAAAGCTGCTTTTGGGATACCACCATACATGCTTATCGAGCGCAATTTGCCTCCAGGCATTGAAAAAATTGAACAGCTAAAAACGCCGTTTGCTGCGCTAACAGTTAACCTGGGTGATACCAGACCAGTATGGTTAGACAAAGGCAATATAGCCAAAGCTGTGCAAGCTAGCTGCAGTGTGCCCATGCTCTACAGGCCGGTAGTGACTGACGGAAAGCTTTTCGTAGATGGTGGCTTGAGAAACAATCTGCCAACAGAACCGGCCACTGCAGTAGGAGCGCAAATAGTGGTGGCAGTGAAGTTGCATGCGTTTTTGAAAGGCAATGACCAAAGTAAATTCAACACATTTTCGAGCTACGGTGACCAGTTGCTCGGCATTCTCATGGCAGAAATAGAAGACAAGCCAGCTGGACAAGCAGACATTGTCATCGAACCAAACGCCGACAAGTTGAACTTACATAACTTCAACCGCGCCGATCTCATTGAAGCAATCAAATCGGGAGAAGAAGCAGCAGAGAAGGCTCTGCCTGCAATTAAAGCACGAATAAATGCTAGTCACTAAGGCGTAACAATTCATACCTATATTGTCTGTATTCACCCCAATACATCACACAATCTCAAAATAAGGGGATTACTAAATGACTAAATTTGAAGTCGCAGAAAACGCCAATAGCTCTGACAGCAGGACAGTAAGCTCGTCTCTAAGCGAGGCCGTCCAATCAAACATGACCTTAGAAGACATCAAGACCCTTCTCACTAAAAAGGCACCGGCCGATGTTTGCATTCGCGATCAAGATGGCTATATTGCTTGCGGTCCAATTGTAGGTTCGCCCCGCCCTGAACAACCAGGCCCAGTTATAATCCTCAAACCAACAGAGCCTCTGAATCCATCATTTGATAACCTTCCGCCGATATACGAGAAACCAATGTGGCCAGACAAGCCCCTAGATCCTCAAACCGGTAAATTCCCGCCAAAATATGATCATTTAAGACAGTCAGAAAATTTAAGCCCGTTTACAAGGCCAAGATCATACAACGATCCCCGGCTTAACGGCTTGGAATAAGCAGTTTCGAAACAAAAAAAGAGAGCGCTCAAATAAAGCGCTCTCTTTTTTGTTTCTAGAAATCGAACCTATGGTCACCGATGAGTCACAGTTAACCTCTATATTGCATTTGTTCACCTTAATACATCTTCCAATCTCAAAATAAGGGGTTTACCAAATGAGTAAATTTGAAGTCGCAGAAAATGACAAAAGTTCAGATAACGTTTCTAAAGACGGACGCATAAGCGAGTCACTACGCGAACAACTTACCAACGAAGACTTCAAGAAACATCCTATGATCAGAATCAAACCTGATGTTTGCATTCGCGACCAAGATGGGTTCATTGCTTGCGGACCAATTGTTGGTTATGAACGGCCTGAACCACCAATATTCAAACCACGCTTTGATAAACCGAATGATATAGAAAAGTTCCCTAGCAAACCAATGCAAGAACTCTCACCCAGAGACCTTGTTCGGCGCAAAAGCTTCTAGACAGCCTGAGCAGCACTGCCATCTGAGGACAAATCTGCCGGCACGGCTTCTAAAGGGCCACTTTTGTCGCGGCGAAAACTCATATGGCAGTTCTGACACAAAAAATAGGTGATATAAGTCCCTGGCTTAGCCTCAAAGCCTTCAGGCTCAAATGTTTCGAGCTTACGCTTACTACAGCTAGGGCACTTACCTTTTAGGAAAGTCGGCAAAAACGGTGTGATCAGCACTGCCATAATCACGAACCACATAAAAGACTCTTTCACTCGCTGCTTCCCCTTAGTGCTCTGTTTCTATTTTTAGCACATTTGCTGCTAGCCTAATTTAGTAAAATATGAACAGCAGTCAAGATCCAATTAAAAAGCAGCAGGCCATGAACAACCAACTGTCAGATCTAAGCTTAATAATAGCGGCATTGTCCTTTGCCTCAGAAAAACACCGCGACCAAAGACGCAAAGACCAAGAGGCAACACCTTACATTAACCACCCTATTGAAGTAGCACGTTTATTGCACGAAGTTGGCGGTATCACTGATGGTGCCACTCTGGCAGCAGCATTGCTGCATGATACTGTCGAAGACACAGATACCACGAGCGACTGCCTGCTAGACTTGTTCGGCGAAGAAGTAGCAGCTCTTGTATTAGAATGCACTGATGATAAAACCCTTGCAAAAGAAGTGCGAAAGTTACAACAAATAGAACATGCACCAAACATCAGCGTTAAAGCAAAGCATATAAAACTGGCCGACAAAATAAGCAACGTGCGCGACATGGGACATTCCCCGCCCCCAGACTGGAGCCTCGAGAGAAGAATCGCCTATATTGAGTGGGGCAAACAAGTAGTAAGCGGACTGCGTGGTTGTAATCAAGCACTTGAGATGCTCTACGACCATACCGCCGCAGAAGCTCTCAACAAACTAAACGAAAAACATTGAGCACCTCTTCACAGACAACCATTAGACCAGTTAAAGCAGAAGATATAGAGCCTCTTCTTGTTTGGTTGGAAGCACCACACGTTAAGCCCTGGTGGGGCACAGAGGCGCCTAAGGCAAGCCGTCTAAAGTACCAGTCAAGATTGGTGTCAGATGCACTCACCCGTGTCTTTATCATTCAAGTCGACCACAAGCCAGCGGGTATGATTCAGTGCTATCTCCATAGTGACTATCCTGATTGCGACAGAGAAATTGGCATAGCCAACGCCATTGGTATTGATTACCTAATTGGGGCGCCCGATTTAACCGGCAAAGGAATTGGCACACAGGCAATTAAGTTGATGACACGAATGGCACTGACGTTATTTTCACAGTCTAATGCTGTTGTGGCGAGCCCTCACAAAGAGAACATTGCCTCTTGTCGAGCACTTGAAAAGGCCGGTTTTGCTCTGGTGCGCGAAGCAAAGTTGGCATCGGCCTATCCCTCCGAAGGGATAAGCTGCATCTACCAGAAGTGCCGGTCTTAGCAGACAATTTCAACGTCACAGTCAATAACCGCATGCCGCTGGCTGCTGTTAGTCTTTGCTATTCAGTTAGTAAAACTTCGGGACGACAGGATTTGAACCTGCGACCTATTGCTCCCAAAGCAACCGCGCTACCAAGCTGCGCTACGTCCCGGCTTTCAAATATATCACACTGCCCGAAACAGTTATGTAATACGTAAAGTAGTTAACATCTTATGGTACAAACGCCGGAGGGCTTTCCCCGCCTACATCGAGGGCATCTTTATCAACAAACCCTGTGCGACCGTTTGCGAGCTGTACCTTGTATTTATTGTTATTAATGCCGCCAAGCACCACCAGACGGTCACCGGCCTGGACATTTACAGTTCGGTTCCTGGCATCTGTTACTGATTTACCGCTCTTAACAGTGGCTGTCGTATAAGCATCACCAGTTTTGCAATTAATAAAACCGGCGTATATATAGCCTTCTTTGCCGTTGATTCGAACTTTATACCAGCCTTCGTGCTTACCTACGATTTCAACATCAGAACCGCGAGAAATTTCAGCGACAGTGCGGTAATGTGTGCCAGCTCCGCGTCTGACTTTGACAGTGTCACTGGTTAAAGTACTAAAAACGGTTCCTTTTTCGGCCACAGCTTCTTTCTCAACTACTTTAGAGGCAGCTGTTTTTTCAATCACTTTATTGTTTGGCACAGCCAATGGAGCCACGTCGACTGAAGCGCTGGAGTTTTTCTCAGAAGTTGCACTAGTACTAGTGTTTGAACCTGAACTCGAATCAGTATTTGAATCAGGGCTCGAAAGTAATTTGTCGACCAAAGATGAGGTCTTATTCTCGTAACTCGATGCCACAGAAACACTGTCATCAGTGCCATGCCCTTGAACCTTCACCCGACGCAATTGGGCTGCCTGGTAAACACCGCTGCTACCTCTAGCTAGCACTAACTCAAAAGCATCTTCAGCATTACCCATGAAATAGCTCAGCCCTTGACTGCCAGCTCCTTGACTATTTACTGCTAGGCGAGCCAGTCTAGCGGCCTCACGACGGCGACGGCGACTACTACGCCGCGATGAATTGTCCCCGCTATCAGACTGAGCCGATACAGCAGGCACAGAGGCAGTTGCGGCCACAACAACTGCAGTTTTGCCTTTCCGACTAACCTCAAAGAGAGGGGGGCAAACTTTTAGAGCAGCAATGCTATTAATGCCATCAGCAACAGAATTGGTCAAATATTTGCGAAAGCGACCTTTCTGGGCGCGATCGGCAACGGTGAATGCAGCAGCTCGCAGAGCGGCCATCTGACCGCGGCCATTGTCGTCGAGTAATTCATAACTACCGCCCTTGTAGACGAGCCTTACTTTTAACTGTTCGTCTGGTAATCCGAGCGCTCTTAAGCTGGCCGGGGTAAAGAGTTCTTCTTCACCAGCGCGAGAAGAGAGAGCCAACTCCATATCAATATCTTGACCATTGGCTCCAAACTTGGCCGAACCCTCACCTGTAAAGAAAGGTACAGCCTTGTCTGTGCGCTCTTTAATACCACCGCTAGTCAGCTCAATTACTTTCACTTGAGGCTTGCGCCCAGCTTGAGCATTTTGGTGACCAAGCAAGACCAAAGTATTACCGCTAGGCTGAGTTATTATTTTGGCTTCGTCAAAGACATCAAACTTGCGCAGCACAGCAACTTCTGACTTCAACAAGTTTCAGAGCATTAGGCAGTTCAAAAACATGAATCTCATAGGCTGATGTAGGAAAAATTTTCTGCAATTTACCTGTAATTTCAGCTGATGAGAGAGCAGCGTTTTTCTCAAGAAACCGTTTCACGCTATTTTCTAATTCGCTCTTCAAATGATCGGCGTCTTCTTTAGACTTAGGGCCCTGAGCCACGCGCCTCGATATTTTCTGAAGATTGCCGTCTGAATCAAAGAAACTAGACACAAAAGACACAGAGGCGGCACCAAGACCAAGCACAGCAATAGCCGCGCCCCCAATTATTGCGAACTTAATCAGGTTGGGGCTACTCTTGCGCGCCAACTTAACTCCGCATTCCTTGCACTGGACAGCGGCTACCGAATTTCTAACTGTGCATTCAGGGCAACGCATAAAACATCCCAATCTCCCAGCGGCTTAACAGCAATGTACTGGGGCTAGCCCGTATATAATACTCATCCTTGGCAATCAATTGATGCATTGCTAGATGTCATGGTCTAATTCTAACGAAGAGTAGAAATCTTGCAGCCAAGAAATTTAGAAAGAGCTAGTTCAGAACTAGTCAAAGTTTGTCACTTAGCCTACGAGCGTGGCTATATTTGCGGCACAGAAGGCAATTTCAGCCTTCGCCTCGACGAGCACACCATACTGACAACACCAACCTCCGCCTGCAAAGGATTATTAAGCCCATCTGACCTAGTATTAACAAATCTTGACGGCATAGCTTTAGATTCGCCAAACAATTACGGCAAAAAGCCGTCGACCGAATTAAAAATGCACCTGCTTGTTTATCAACAGAGACCAGACGTGATGGCAGTAGCTCATGCCCACCCAACCACTGCTGTGGCCTTTACGGTAGCGGGTAAATCATTGAACCGCTGCGTGCTTCCAGAAGCAATTTTGACCCTAGGTAAAATAGCCGTAGCACCATATGCAACACCAAGCACAGAGGAAGTACCAGAAAGCATTGCTGAGCATCTCCAGCATACAGATACAATTCTTCTTTCTCATCATGGTGCACTAACATTTGGTAGCGATATTTTTGAGGCTTTCTATCGCCTAGAAACTCTCGAACATCAGGCTAAGACCCTGCTTGTTGCCCACATGCTCGGTGGAGAAAACACACTGTCTACCACCCAAGTAGAAAAACTTTTTGCCATCTGCCAAATTTACGGAATGACACCACCCAAAAACAGAGAAGAACTAATAGAGGCCGGCACGAAGTGAGCGAAGAACTACACCCTCTTGAGGCAATTACCTCTCTTTATCTCGTACGACATGGCCATACAAAAGCAACTGAATTAGGTCTTCTATATAGCGATCCCCAAATAGAAATCAGCGAAAAAGGAATAACGCAAGCGCAGGCTGCAGCAAAATATATCGCCACGGTCAAACCCCAAATTTTGCTCTGCGGTGCAGCAGTGCGTGTGGCTCAATCAAGCCAACCAGTAGAGAAAGAAACAGGTCTTAAAGCACAAACCATAAAAGGCTTTGAAGAATGGCAGGTAGGAGACTGGGAAGGTAGAACCTACCTTGATATCAAGAAAAACGACCCAGACCAGTATCACAAGTGGTGCTTAGATCCAATCGAGAACGCACCGCCGAATGGCGAATCAATTGTGCAATTGAGCGAACGAATAAAGGAAAGCTTGATCAATCTAATTGCCAAAAGCGAATATGAAGGCAAGACCATAGCCATGGTTACTCACTCTGGCATAATTCGCTCAATAATTGTCCATGCTCTAGATATGCCAATCAGAAATTTCTGGCGGCTATCAATTCCGACGGGCTCAATCACAAAAATAGATTTCAGCAGAAACTTTGCCACTTTGCACTTTATGGCACATAAGCCGTAATTACACATTTGAAATAGGTCTATTTGGCAGTTTTAACCGAGTGACGCATATTCTCGATTAGTCTTTGCTTTTCATCAAAAGTCAAAACTGAACGAATTTTGAGCACTAGCTTTACTCGCTCTGTGCCCATTTCTGCTTGCACTTTATTGATTTCATCTTGCTTAGCTAATGCAATCTTCTCGTTTGGATCGGGCTCCATTTGCAAGTTACGCATGTCCTTGAGCAAATTCGCCATAAGGGCAAGACGTACGCGCTGACTGTCTTCAAATTCTTTCGCCAGCTGGCGAATTTTCCTTTCTTGCTCTTTGTCGATACCAGCCTCGCGATAAATGGCTAGGGGGTCATGGCGATTGATCTCTGAACCAGGCAAAGTTGGATGAGCTGACATTTTAGTATCAGCTGACTGAATGTCTCGCGTAGCTTCTTTAGTAGCCTCTCGTGTAGCTTGTTTCGTAGCTTCGGGGCTCTTACCAAGAGGATCGGCCAAAGTTGGCAAACAAGAACAAGAGATCAAAGCAGTTAGCGCGGAGGAACAAAGTCTGAACCTAAAATTGGAATTGAAATTGAAATTGATCATTAGTTCACGGATTTAGAGATTTACGGATTTAAAACTAACTAGTTAAACCAAGTATAACCTCATTCAATTCCAAAATGTATGAAGGGCGCCCAGGCATGAACCGGTTGTTTAGCAGCAATGGCTTTTAACTGGGCCTGCCGCAGGGCTTGGGCCACCGAAATTTTACCCGATTGCCAACAGGTATGAAAATCCTGCATAAGCTCCGCCGTAGAGCGATCGGCGACCTCCCACAAAGAAAGCACCAAATTAGGCATGCCAGCATACATGAGAGCTCTAGCCAAGCCTAGAATCTCGCCCCCTTCAGTAACGACGTTGACCCCTGTTTGACAAGCAGAAAGCACCAGCAACCGGCCCCGTTCTGTGCGGAGGGCATTGCCTTCTAAAATTGAAGCGGCAGACAAGATACTGCCATCAGACAAAACCAAACCAGAAGCCATGGGCTCATCATGATTAAAGATGGCATGACCAGCAAAATGCACCACATCAAAATCGCCAAACAACTCAGGCAAAGACCGTTTGACCTCTTCATTAGTCAGAAGAGTACTTCCGCTAGCTGTATTTCCACTAGTTCTAGTAGCATCAGCACTAACCGTGCCACTCTTACCAAGCGAAAGAATTGAATTAGCTTCTTCCATTGTATAAGCAAGGTCTTCTAGACCGGCTGAAGACCTCAGTCGCGAGCTAAAGACCATGCCACCTTCTCTAGTGGCAGAATAATCGCTAATTGCAGTCACCAAATAACGGGCATCATTGGTCGTGGTGCCACTATCACCACCAGCTTCTGACTTGCGATTCTGGGCAGAGGCTAAGATTGGAATGAGAGAAACTGTCGGTACATATGAAACGGCAAAGCGCTCGCAAACATAACCGCTTTGATCATGAAGTGCAGAAAAGGGTAAATGATAGAGACTGCCATGGGGTATGAGCAGAAGCCGCTCAATTCCAGGGTTAAGATTCTCCAAAACCGGTCCAAGAAGACTTTGATAGAGTCTGCGACAAAGACTGACCGGCACTTCCCATCCCTCAGTAGAGCTCATTTCAAAGAAAGTAGCAATATCTTCGCGAATCAGCTCCAAACTATGAGGCTCCATAACCACATGTGTAGTCAATCCCGATTGAGAATCAGTACTTTCTTTCTGCACACAAGCAACTAAAAGATAGTCTTGGGGAAAGAAGAATTCAATCACACAAGTATCAGCGCTAAGCTTATCGGTTTTCCATAGAGCTTGAATTTCAGCATAATTGAGGGTAGTGGCGCTAACTAAATTGGCATAGTTAGGATGGCGACGACGTAGCTGATTTAGCACCTCACGCCATTCTAGGTAAAGTTTACGAGTATCTTCTTGTGGTGCAGCAGAACCACGCAATCTACTATTGCTATTGGCACCACTATTATCATTCCCATCACTTTCGTCATTGGGTTTCGAATAATCAGGATCATGTCCATGGAAAAATTGTCTTTCTAAATGGGCAATCTGAGCGCGCAAATCAGCTTCCCGACTAATCAACTCTTTAATGCCGCGAGTAAGTGCAGATGAGTCATTGTCCTCTACTAGTTGATTGACATCAATCGGCGAATTGCTCAGCAAGTCAAGCAAAGCTCGTGACTTGGCGCGGCCAACATACTCAAGGGCTTCAACTCGCTTATTCAACTTGAGGCAGGTGGAGACCATGTCGCGATAAAGCTCTTGGCCACGATTGGCAAAACTTGTTTTGAGGTCGTCAGCTTTGATCATGCCGCGCTGCTCATCAAAAAGTTCAACAGCCTGGCGAAAATATTCAAAGGCTGGCGTCAGTTGACCATTTTGCGCTTTCAACTTACCCAAATTAGCCAAATAAATACGCTCACCCAAGCGATCGTTGATCGAGCGACTGAGAGCCAAAGCCTCGTCATAATATTGATTAGCTTGATCGAACTGAGAAAGC
>LNEX01000159.1 GCA_001464165.1 bacterium Ga0077546 | reverse complement strand
TGACATGGTCAAAGCATCTTCAATCAGCTCAGCTTCTAAATAAGCGCGCCGATAGTAACTAACCGCCTGCTCAAACTGACCCAGTTCACTTAAAGCCAAACCTAGACTGCCAAGCCAAACACTTTTTTCACCAGATTCGGTTTGACCAGCCAACTCTAAAGCTGTATTGAACCAGTCCGTGGCAGCTTCTAGATGACAGCGAGTCATAGTCACTGAACCTAAGTTGCCAGCAGCAAGTTCCATAGACGGCCGATCTTGCAAAAATGAGGCGGTATTGTAGGCCAGCTCAAATTGCCCCTGAGCTTCAGTAAAATCGCCATTTGCAGTCAACTGTTCGGCCAAAAATAATCGAGCTTGTAGCTCACACTCAAGCATATTGGTCTGGCGGCACAGTTCTATAGCCTGATTAAGGTGACCAATAGATGAAGCATGATCGCCCATCATGCGCTCAGTTTGGCCCAAATAGGTTAGAACCACCGCTTGCGATTTTTCTGCGTAGGCAGTCTTAGCGCTTAATTCAAGAGCCTTTAACAAAAGTACTTTGGCCTCAGTTGAATCTCCATGTACAAGCTTATCGTAGGCAAAGGTCGATAACTCTTCAATTTCATTGAGAGTAGCTTCACTAGCAACATGTCGGCCGCGACGTTTTTTCTCGCGGTGTGAGTCAGTCATCGAAACCTCGACAGAAAAACCTATTGTACTTGTTCAAATATCTATCCACTAAGCTATTTTTCTAGACATGCCAAAGAAAAAGAGGCGCCAAGCACCTCTTTAATAGATTTCAACTTTACAGGCTTTAAATTTTAGAGAGCGGGAGCGTGATAAGCGCCGTAAGTAGCAACAAATGGCGCAGAGGCTACAGGAGCGGCTTTCTTTGCAACGGTTACAAACTTAGGAGCAACTCTGCGACTGGCCTTGTAGGTCATCGGAGCATATGACTTAAAAGCCGCGCTACTTGTAGTGACTCTACCATTTGCCGAGCCACTGGACGAGCCTGCAGGCAAGTATGTGTGGAAACCGGAGGGCTGCAAATTGCCACTACGGCCATGAGCAACTGTAGATTGATTTTGATGCCAGGAGCCAAAGTAACTTGGAGCCATTGCCTGTTGTGACCGTCCATGACTAGCTCCGCCATGACCAGCAGCCGGTGCAGCTTTAGCAGTGCTGCCCATCAATTGCTTCAGTGAAGCTTCAGGAATCAAACTAAGAGGGAATGGAGCCGGTCCAGCGCTGCCAATTGGACCCTGCGAATGAGCTTGGCTGGCGGCAAAGTCTTGAGCCAAACTTGCCATTTCAGAATCATTATCAGTATTTGCGGTCATGCCGGCAGTACCAGTATTGCTGCCATTTGCTGCATTACGAGCCATTTGAGTCCACTCAGCTTCACTAGGAGGGTTCTGATTTCTCGCTGGTTGAGCGTTAACGTCAGACACTGCTTGTTGAGCACAAGGGAAGCCAACTTGACCAGGGGTCGAAGGTGACTGGCCAGGCAGCGAGCGAGATGCATGCTTACGTTGGAAGCTAGCGACAACCTCAGCAGCCTGGCGCATACGGCTGCGATTAGTGTTCACTGAAACTGACTGTGCAGCTTGAGAATAGGCCGAGTTGGCACTAGCGTTATTGTTATAAGCAGTGCGGCCATAGCCCGACTCATATGAATTGTTGGCTGGTGGAGCGAATGTCGACTCATTGATAGAGCCCGCTAAATTAGGCTGGGAACTATTGTCCAGTTGGGGGATTTGCGCTTGCAACTGATTACGGCTAGGTAGCTTACGGCCAGCAACAAATGGTCTCAGCTTGGTGGCGCCAGCAACAGGGTTCATAGCCATGCGTGAATTGACAGCATGTGGCTCAGAGAGACTGGCAGACGAGAGGCTGCGTCTGATAGGCAGGCGCTTGGAGGCAAGCACCGGAGCAGACTGAAAATCACCGGAGAGCGAGCGAGCAGTAGCTTTGTCGCCGACAGCGGCCTTGAGGAAGCTGGCAGTTCCGCTCATATTATCGCTAGCCATCGCCTGGGGGGCGAGCACTAGAGGAATGGAAGCTGCGACGTTCACGCCTACTAGAAATGCATGGGATTTCATTTGTTACCTGTTCCGCCAAAGAAAGTTTCGCCAGTTGGCCATTGCCTACTGATTAAGTCTATGAAATGGCTCAACACATGTCACTGGGAAGAATACGCAAGGTCAAACGTGAAACGGCCATTTGACTCAAGGCAGTGGGAAGATTCCCATAAAACCAAAGATTAAATAGTTGTCTTAATCCCAGACCAAGCGATAGCCGACACCACGCACAGTGAGAATATGCTTGGGTTGGCTAGGATTAGCCTCTAATTTCTCACGCAAGTATCTTATGTGCACATCAACGGTACGGCTCTCACCGAGGAAATCAGAACCCCAGACCTGAGCGAAGAGCTGATCGCGAGAGAAAACTCGGTTTGGCTGCCTGGCCATGGCAAACAGCAGCTCAAATTCTTTAAAGGTCAACTCTATTGGTTTGTCACCAACAAGCACGGTGCGACTATCGGTATCTATGAAAAGGTCGCCTAAACGAATGCCCTTAGTTACTTCTTGCACTTGCGGCGCTTCACGTAGGTGCGCTTTGACGCGGGCCACCAGCTCGCGCAATCGCACAGGCTTGGCGATATAGTCGTTGGCGCCAAGCTCTAAACCAACAACTGTATCAATCTCAGAAGTTCGAGCAGTCAACATTAAAATCGGCGTCCGCTTATCAAAAGCCCTGACCCTGCGGCAGACTTCATAGCCATCTAGGCCGGGCATCATTAAATCGAGAATAACCAAGTCTGGTTTTTCATGCTCGAACAGCTGAATGGCCTTTATGCCATCATGGGCTAGAAGTGTAGCGAAGCCTTCCTGATTCAGAACGTACTGAATACTAGTGGCAATATCTACTTCATCATCAACTATAAGCAGTTTCTTCAAGGGACAATTCTTCGATGGGGGCAACAGGGAAATTGTTGGAGCCTTCATAGTATCATCGTCGTATTAGCATCGACGTATTGACTTCAGCGGTATCTCACTTGAAGCCCCAGAAAAATAATCACCTTCACAACCGTCTTTACCACTCTGGGTGGAGAAAACTAAGATGGGCGCTTGGCTTTACCGCAATTTTACTGGGCTGCTTTTCAATCTCAATCAACCCTTACATCAAGGCGGATGCAAAGAGCAGCAAGGCTGAATTAATTCCCAACTTCATGCCTTACCCCCCCATGGCACACCCTGTACGCATTGGTTTAAGCACCAAAAATCACGCCATTAGAGTGGCTATTTGGCAGCCCGGAGCTGTTTTCGTCAATGGCACTCCAATATTTGCCCTTGAGCCCCGCATGGTCTACACCATCACCCCGGGC
>LNEX01000158.1 GCA_001464165.1 bacterium Ga0077546 | reverse complement strand
TAGTCAAAGAATCAAGTAATTTACCAATAACCGTTCCAGAATTTGCATCATCAGTAGCAAGAAGTAGAAGTGGCCAGGCAGAAGTTTTGGCAATACTAGACTGCGAATCAGAAAGCGTCGAAGATTCTAAGCGCAGAATCAAACCAGTCAGCCGCGGAAGCGAGTTCTCAAAGCTTTCCATAGGCAAATAAATGGTTGCGCCACTAGTCGCACTTAGTTGAAAAGAAAACTGCTTGTTCGTCCTTAAATCGGCAACCAATTTACTACGACGAACTGTCGCCAAAATGGTTTTCTTGATAGCAACTAACTCAATTTCTGAGATTTCGTTGTGAGGTTTGCCAGATTCTTCGTAGAGAACTGAAGCCCACTCATCAAGCTGCGAGAGCCACTCCAAAACCGGTCTTACTTGTTCCTCTGAAAGAATTCTAAATATCCATGACTTTGAGTTCCATCTGGCAAAAGCCCTCTTATCTGACCCCTTAAGTGAGTCTACTGCATCAGCCATCTTCGTAAGATCCACCAAAACATCTGCGAGGGCAGACCAAAAAGAAGCTCTGAGAAAGGATAGATATCCACTCTTCCAGTCATCATTCTTCCGACACCGCAAGTTCGCTATTTCTTCCGGCCAGTTATTTCTCCATGAGTCATCATGCTTCTCATTTAGCGAAATGAAAGAAAGCATCTCAGTTAGCCATGTCGTTGCTTCAAGCTCCTCTTCAGCCCACCGTTCTGTAGCAGAGTCGAGACTTGGCGCACGTCTAACCGCACACCGAATAATTGATCGCCACATCTGAAATTTCCAAGGAGCCCTAGAAAGACATTCAGTGGCAGAACGTCGAATCTCACGAATTAAGTAGCTTCCTCCAGTCGGGGACTCATCCGGCAACCATGTATCGGCGAGCCTATTAACAGCAAAGGATAACCTTGTGTCATCACGAATTTGACCATCATCCAAGGTCGATCTAACAAGACTATGGAGTTCGCGCAAACGATCAAACGAAAGTTGACCAAACCTGTTTAGCAAGCTGTCATTTCCAATTTCACTCAATCGCTCAACAAGATATGTGACAAACGGCCCAAGTTTAGATGGCGTAAGAGCATCTCGTTCAATTGACTTCAACATCGCACCATGCACAGTGTCATCAACTTGAGTTTTTCTGAACCAAGATGCAAAGGATTCGCTATCTACCGGAGCGCGACTTTCAAGCAAATCGCAGTCTGTGCAATTCTGCCAGCCCTTTTCTTTCAAGTATGTATCGATACAGCCAGCCCAAGAATCTGGTTTTGTTTTAGCCCAATTAATTCGAAGATTCGTGCGGTTATCAGATTCAGGATCAGAAAGTACAGCTAAGTTTGAACCAGTCAAGTTTTGCCAAAAAACGTCTATCGCTCTAGCTATACAGTCCTTACTGCTGCCGAGGATAATGAAATCATCCGCAAATCTAAGGTAGGCAGTGCTCTCATTTCCATCGGCCAATTTCTCTTGGGTAATCCACTCGCACATACCAGTATCCAACTTAGTCAAATACACATTCATCAAAAAGCCTGACACGGCCAATCCTGTCGGAAGACCAATATGATCGCCCCCAGACAGCGGCAAATGCTGCTTAGCGTGAGGCGGCAGCCAAGCGTCGGTTTCTTTGGAATATGCAACTTGCTTTAGAATACTACCAAGCCTCTCTGCAAGTTCATCACGAACTGACTGAGAGTGAATAAGCTCATGTGCAACACTAGAGGCAAATCCAGCAAGTGCTTGGGTCGCGTATGCAACATCTCTTTTCATGCCAAAATAATCGTCCGCACGAACAGGCATCGATTCAGTTGCACCAAATTCTAGATTGGCAAGCTCCTTCAATCGAACTACTAGTTCTTCTAGACAAACCGAAGGATACGCGAGCTGCAAATCGCCTTGCACCCAATACCCTACGTGCTTGTCACTCGAATTGCTTTGCCACCAACTGTCTTTGACGAAGGGAGGCAGGGAGTCGGCAGGGTAATCATTTGGCGACAACATCTCATCAAAGGAGCTTGAATTGATATCTGTAGCTAACAGGGATGCTGCGGTCCAATGAGCGACTGGTTCATAGAAATTCTTGTCAGAAAGAGAGAAGGCCCTCTTTGCCCACTCAAACTCACCTTGATTGTCGTCCTTGGCCTTCCGATAAACACCACGATACCAACGATTGCCGAAGGACAGATTTGGCATACGCAATTCACAAATTGGCGCCAGTAGAACGGCAAAAACCGCAAACGCCACTTGGTCACGCACTGAAGGCATCGTATAATGCCTTATAGTGGCTCCTTTTTTTGGGTATGGCACCAGCGGAAAGGCCTGTGGCACATATGTGTTCGCCTCTAGCTCCGCACCCAATTTTTGCAGCTCTTCTTCCCAGTTTAGTATCCAGTGAGAATAGTCAGGTTCAGGCCTTAACTCTGTAGCTTGATACCAGGTATAGACCTTTTGCCAAGCTGAACGCAAAACAGATGGATTAGAGAGTAGCGATTCTAAACTCACAGGAATGAACCTCTAAAGAAGGTTAGTGCAGAGCAAAAGCAGTGTCGCACCATACGGCTTCTGACAACAAGGCAGACGCGACAATGAAAAGTACATTATTCCAGTCAGACCAATACCGACAAGCTCGCAAGGGCGTCGTCAAGAGAACCTGTCGTACAGAAGCAAGTTACAGCTCTCTATTTCGCATCAAGCCTTGCAGCATCTAGCTCCGCGTAGGGAATGCTACCGACAAAACCTCTTGACCTTACTTTCAAAAAGTTACGAGACAGCTCGATAATCATTTTGTGTTCCTCATCAGCGACTGAACCGCCTCTCCCACCAGCAGCACCACCCAATAGAACAGCTTGCCCTTCTTCGCCCGGATAAACCACAAACTTGTCTAGTGCGATTTTCTTAAACACCGAGCCACCATCGCCTCCGTGCCGAATGAGCGGTGACTCCTTCACTTCTAGTTCAATCGGAACCTCTGGCTTTAAACCTGACTCTAGACACGTCTGCGCAGGAAGACCGGGTTTTCTATCTTTTAGTGTACAAGCATTAAGCAACCGACTGTTGCTGTCAGCCGGCACAAGAGCAAATTCGGCTGAAGCTTGAGCAAGCCCATTCGAAATAATAGTACTGATCAACTGATACGGCATGTTGTGGTTATTGGGGTACTCACCTTGCGCAGACACGTCTATGAACCAAGCAGCAACTTTCTTCTGCGCCCGAGAAGCACCATTTGCAAGCAAGTCGTTCAATAGTCCAGGCGAACCCAATCTAGGAATTCCGAAGCTAAGAAATTCAGACGCCTTAATGGCATTGTCATTCTTTGCACAGTAGACAAATGTTTCTTGTGATTTGTTGCAAAGATTGTATTCATCCAAAAGATAAGCCTGGATATTTAAATCTGGTCTTGCAAGATGGACTTGGGCAAACCGTCCACGATCACGTAGGTCCCAACTCCGCAGCGTCGACACAATTATTCTATTGCCCATGCTGTGACCAACAAGAACAATTCGATTTGGAGCGACTGACTCAGTGAGCGTGAGCATCATATTTCTGAACATAATCTCGCTGATTTCAACGGCACGCTCCGAGCGGCGATAGTTTGCATAGCCGGCGGTCGGAAGACCAGTTGGCTCGCCAACGGTAGCCCAATCGAACATCAAAACTGGCTGTCTTGTTTCTATCAGGAGGGTTGCAGCGCGCTCAATGGCAGCTCTCTCGCCAATGCAGCAGCCATGAACAAAAACAACTAGCTTCTGACTAGGTGTAGGTTTTGGAAACCAGTCTGGCAGCCCGAAAGACTTATAAGTCTCAAATATATTTGTCTTTCCATCATTCGCATCTAAGTTGCTGGAAATACCAGACACTAAGGCATTTTCCGCTCCTTTACTCAGCCTGGTGTTAATAGAAGCGGCTTCTGCTGCAGACACAGATTTGCAACCCAATTGCTCCAATCGCTTCAGATTCTCAGTGTCTATGGCTTTAATAAATTTAGCGAAGTGAACCTGCCCGAGAGAAAATCCCTGGGTGCCGACATCTTGGTCTTGCCCAACTTTGCTGAACTTGTCTTTAATCCGTGGTTTCTTTCTATCACTAACAACAGAAACTGGCACATCAAGCCAAACTCTTTCTAAACTCTCAGCCCCTGCTGCTTGTGGCATAGAGAAGATACTCAAGAGCTGAATAGCAATCAAACTGAACCTAAAACATCCAAGTCGGGCCATCAGGCCTCCTTGCCTCTCAAAACTCTAAAACAACTCAATTTTAATGCAGCTAAGGCTCAGCGTACTTACCAGAATCTGCGGTAAAGACCACATTCATATGAGTAGCAGAACAAGTCATCGTTAATTCTTTGTCGGTATCGATATCCAGATCTTCACCTCGCAACCCCTGCCACATAGCCAGATACAAAAGAGTTCCATACTTCTGCTTTAACTTGAGCGCCTTTGAAACACCGCCCTTCCATGGCAGTACGATGAGCTGACCATCAAGCGCTTGTAAAGCTACCTTTGGATTTTGTACCGCTTCTTGTCGCCCAACTTCCCAGGCGGTCACGAGGCCCTTGTCGTCGCCTTCCCACTTCTCTTGCCACGGGGCGCCAATCTTACTCAACGGCTCAGTAACAGATCGATGAACTTTCATACGTAATCGATTCCTCTCACTTTCAAGATTGTACCGCAAGCTTCAAATGGGCCAGAACAAGGAAATCAGCCGCACCATGACCTCTCGAGAACGGCATGGAAGCATACCATAGGGCAATGCAACTCAACAGTCAAAGTGTCGTCCATCGACCACGGAACGCATATTGACATCATAATTTATGAGAACAAAGCCATAGCGAAGCCACAAAACAAGCCGCTTGACTCAAGAGGCATAACTCTCGTCAAGCCAAAACATATTGACTTATCTTCCGCTTTAGGAGATGCTCAAAGACTTAGAACCGCACACTTAGTAGTCGCCGCAAAGTTCACTTAAGGCGCAAGGCATCCTCGTCTGGTAAATCACTATTGAGGAGAGTCATGGTCCTAAATATCTTTCAAGTTCAAGATTTAGTTAATTCAAAAGTTCAGGAACTAACACCAGGTAACAAGCCAAAGTTCGCAATTGTCGACACCGAAACCACTGGCATTTATCAAAACAGAGACCGAGTCATTGAAGTTGCAATAATTCACTGTGACTCTGATGGTACGGTTGAAGATGAATATGTCACATTGATTAATCCCAACCGCGACCTTGGCCCTACCAATATTCATGGTATCAAAGCCGGAGACGTAAAAAACGCGCCAGCATTTACTGAGATAGCTGGCGATATCCTTGCTAGATTAGATGGCCGGGTCATTGTTGGCCACAACATACAATTTGATTTAGGTATGCTCTCTTATGAATTCGACAGAATAGAAACAGAGCTGCCACAGCCACCAACAATCTGCACGATGAGACTAGCCTATACTTTTGGCCCAAGCAGCAGAAAACTAAAAGACTGTTGCACTCATTTTGGGATTGATCACAATCACCAACACAGCGCTTTGGACGACGCGGCTGTTACCAGGCAACTATTCATGCGCTACTTAGAAATGGCAACGGCCAAAGGCGTCTCATCTGTCACTCAACTCGAGGGTTTTAAGGCTGGTGTTAGCAGCCGCCTATGGCCCCAGCTACCTTGTTCAGGAAGAACGGTACGCAGATCGAGCAGCGCAGAAAAACAAATACATCCATTTTTATCAACCCTTTTAATGAAATTGCCAGAGGCCGACAAAGCAGACATTGCTCTCTACTGCAGCCTGCTCGACCGTGCCCTGGAAGACAGAAGACTCGATGAAGACGAAATAAGCGAGCTAACAAGAGTTGCTGTTGAGGGTGGCTTATCTCAATACGAAGTTTTGACTGCTCATCGCGAATATTTGCATGGGGTAATAGAAACAGCCTTCCAAGACAACGTACTGTCTGACTCCGAACGCAGTGATATTGATCTAGTTGCCAGCCTACTTGGCTTTGAACCAGATTTCGTAACTGATTCTATAAAAATGGTGACAGAGTCACCACAACGGGTGCAACCAAATGAAAAAGCTGGCAACCAACTAGCGAATCGAACCGTCTGCTTTACAGGCACGATTACTTGCACTATTGGCGGTGCACCGATAAGTCGAGCTCAAGCAGAAGAGTTCGCAAGGCAGAAGGGACTTGTGCCAGTCACAGGTGTAAGCAAAAAAACTGACATTTTGGTAGTGGCTGACCCCGATACACTATCAGGCAAGGCAAAAAAAGCTCATGACTATGGCACCAGAATTATT
>LNEX01000157.1 GCA_001464165.1 bacterium Ga0077546 | reverse complement strand
AGCGCAAATTACGTGACACTAGCGCAATTTAACTGACACCAGTGCTGGTGACCACGACAGAGTAAGGAAAACGAACGTTTCTTTGCCTTTTGCTGCACTCAGATCGCGATGTCCATAAAGTCACACTTTCAGAGTAAAGAAACTCGGTAAAGGTTTCATTTGCAAGATATACACTATATTTACAGCTTTTCTTACTTTTTAGAGACAATTCGGCAAATAAAGTCTTGAAAATCTTGCCGGAACAGCGCCAAGTCCTCCCCTGCCTGAATTACAGGACATTGTCAGTTAATTTGAGTTGATTGTTACTGAAAGTGCGCTGGTGTCAAATAATGTGAGTTCATTGGCAGTTAAAGTGGGTCCAGTGCACTTTATAGTGTCATTTATTGTGCGCTCAAATTTGCGATGATGTCACGCCTGAGCAATTACTATGTCACGCCGCTACAGTTAGTAGTTCAACCGTAAATTTGTCGACCCGAAGGCCAACTAGTTCAGCAATTCTTGGTTGAGCAACACCCATTTGTTTTGCCGCTTCACGTTGGCTCCAGTCTCGCTTTGAAATTTCAGCTTTAATAGCAAGGATTAGTTGAAGCCTCATGAGCAAAATCGCTGCATCCTGGTCGGCATAGCCGACCTCAGAAAGTTTCTGTTTGTAGACGTTAAGATCGTGCACTGAGCGCCCTTTGAGAGTTTGTGATTAAGCTGTGCTCTATACGTAATTACGTATCAGCTGGAGGGGATCGTTCTGAACTTGAACCGATGTTTCGTCTAGGTCTCTTTAGCTTTTTGGGCTCGCAGCTCGCGAGTGCCTGAGGCGCAATTAGATTTGGAAATAGGGACAACTGAGTATCGGTGGCAAGGGTTTCTGAACAAGGCTGTAAATCTGATTGGTTAATGCCTGAGACAACTTCTTTCAGAACGGAAATCGCCAAGTCTGGATAACTGTTGCAATCGCTGGTGATTACTTCGGTGCTGGTTTCTCCAGCAGTCTCAAGTGGCCGAATACTCTCTGCTGAATCGATAGAAGTATCGACTTCAGCTTCGACAACTGAGAGACACTCTGTTGCGACAGAAGTGTCTATATCGTCATGAGATATTTGTTCGACAAGGGCATCATCCGAAAACCAAACTAGTTCTGTTTCTTGATGCTCTGCATAATCAATTAATTGGGTAACTTCGAGCGCTTGATCACACTCATTGCTTGGTACTTCAACCGCTAACAACGAACTGATTGGCTCGTTTGCAGCGTTATCTAAAGCAACCGATTCCAAGAGGTAGTTGTTGCTGATTAAGCAATCTGGTAGCTCAAAGCTAGTCACTGTTTCAAGATTTTTGTTCACCATGCAGTCGGTTTCTGCTTGTGCAATTGCTTCAGCTGATTGAGCTACCTGCTCAAAGTTCACAGCCGAGCGACTCAGGTCAGAAAGGAATAGTGACAGAGCCGAATCGAGGGTGATGTCATCGCGGCATAGTTTCACTTGCAGTTGTTCATTCAACCAAGCAAATCCTTTCTGCAGTGGCAAAACGAGTGCAGTTTCGGAGGGATGAATAATCAGCGTGGTCAGTCCAATTTCAAAACCAAAATGATCAAGCAGATTACTCAGCAACTTATTTACGACGTCCGAATTCACTTTCTCGGTGAAAGAAAGATATATATGGATGTCCTCGGAACCAGAGGCCCTGTAGGGTTTTGGGGCAAGCTTATGCTGCGTAAGCATGTCGATCAATCGAGTTGCCTGATCGCTATCCGAATATACAGAAGTAGCCGGTATTGATATAACAGCAACGTTAGTAGTGTCATCAATCATGCAGGCTCTAAGATGTTGAGCACCGTCAGCAACAGATGCTGTTATTTCGTCGTCACTCAAATAATAGAAGTGACTCATCTGCCGCCATGTATCACTGTCGGCGCGCTTGAATAAGCTGCTTAAGCGAAGCGGAAATAGCTGCATAAATGCCTGCAACTGGGCGGCTTCTGCACCAATAGTCGCAACAAGAGCACTGCCTTGCGCACCATATATGGAACTAGTAATAATCTCGGGCTCGTTTCTAGTAGAAGTGGGATGGTCAGAAAAGTCAGCAAATTTGGACTTCGAATTCCTTATCCTCAGTTTTTTGTGCCGCTTTTTCCTTTTTACGGCACCACCTCTGGTGGTCTCGTGCAGCGATCCTAGGGCAAGTGAGCTGATTGATCAAGCCCTTTAAAGTGCAACCTGTGAGGTTTTTCGAACTTTGCTTAAGCTGAATATACAACAGATGGTTAATCAGCGCAACCAAATACTCCTAAAAAATATCATTCTGGTTGAGCAGTTTCAACTGTTTAATCAAATTCCCGAGAAAGAAACCCCTTGCGGCATTAAAGAGATGGCACCACAATTATTATCTGACACCACTGGCGAGGCACCAATTTTGCTTACGCTGACTATGCAAAACTGTTTATCCGACGTTAAATATTCTGATTTTGATCAATCAGATCAAGCAAACCTGGCAATACTCACCGATACGATAGCCCCAGCATAGCCACCGTATATACAACCATAGGTGGTGCCTGATCAATCAACTAGTGTATGATCAAGCAAACTTCCTTATAATGATTTGGTCGTAGTAGAGAAAGGTTGGACTCAAAATGGTTGATCAAGCAAACCTGAATATGCAGGAGCTTTTCCAAAAGGATGGTTTGGGCGAACTGCCAAATACATCCACACCAGTAGGTGAGTGGATGTCGGTCCAGGACGCCTCAAACGCTACTCGCATGTCGATGGCAACACTTCGCCGCTACATGAAGGCCAAAAAGCTTAGACACCGAAAGCTTGGACGAAGTGTCAACGCCAAAGTCGAAGTCTTCATCACTCCAGATTTCCTGCCTGATGAATCAGGAAACAGCGAAGCCCTCAATTTAGAAGATGTGGTCGACAACGCCGTCGACGCGGAACAAATCGATGGCTATTTCGGCTTTGACGATAATGATCAAGCTGATCAAGCATCCGAATCAACCATTGCTTGGTTCAGACAAAAACTTGACGAAAAGGATGACCTAATCCGAGAGAAGGATGCCAAGATAGAGCAACTCTTAAAAGAGCTTGCCGGCGCCAGCCACCGCAACGGCTATCTTGAATCAGAAAAAGAGCACTTCACACAGCGCCTGCTGCTCCTGGAAGACCGCCAAAGTAAGGAAACCGTCCAACCAGTCGAAGCGCCCCCAATTGAACCAATCAAGCCCGAGCCAAAGGGCGGCTGGTCAAAGGTGGCTAGCTGGTTTGGCGGAAATAGCTGAGTGCTCAAATCAATCACTCTTCACTGTTAGCAGGAGGAGTCTGATATGAGCTTTTATGTGTCGTCTATTCCAATATCCAAATACGGATAACTAAGAATAAGGTCGATTACAGCCTGAATTGGTTGGACTACTGCTAAACCGGAATTTTCCATTGTGTATATTAGTTCGCCCAAATTTGCGTCCTCTGTCAGTGTTCCGTTCTTTGTTTGATAAAGTGAAATAGGATCGCCAGCAAAGGAAATTTTAGACAGCTGATTCAAATGCGGTCGGTAAGCGGATACGAGGCCAATTAGCAACGGCTCTATCTGAGCGGGTATCCCCTCAACAGAAACCATTTCAGGTTTCACAACTACTGGTCCGCCACTATTACCAGGAAAATTTGCTGTATCAATCAAAAATGTTGTGCTTTTAGTCTCGAAATAATCTCGAAGACGGGCAACAATTCCAGCACGTACGATTGGATAATGCACTCCCTTTGAATCATTTTCTGCGGTCGTAAGACCCAATGGATAACCCATCACAAAAACCGAATCACCTTCTGACAACTGAAGGTCCTTCAATTTAACAAAATTTGCGGCATCTTCGTCAGCTCGAAAGCAACTAAAGTTAATTGCTTGGCGAGCAAGGCGTTCCCAGCGAATGGGGGCAACCGCCACATCCACTGATGATTTTACTGGGTCGGCATCCCCTTCTAGATGGTAGTGAACTATATTTCTTCCCTTGTCGATCAGTGGGCATAGCAAATTGATTCCCGTTGTTCCGCTTTCTGGGTTAAACCCAAGAACCACTTCTGCTAGTCCACTCAAAACATGCCGGTTACTTACCAACCAAAGTTGATACGTCTTCGCACCAGATTCTGAATTCGTGCCACCATCGGGATAACCAAACAAAAAACCGCTACCATTCCACTGTACATCGGTATTTGCGGGAATACCCACAGCTACCACACAGTTGAAATATCGAGGAGGAATTAGAGCCATGACTTACGCATTTTCCGCTAATCTCACAAGAGCCAGCTTATTCTTCAGCTACCAAACATCACAGGTAGTGCCCGATCTAAATTGTGTAACACCTAAAACGCGTGTTAGCAGTCCACAATGACTTGCGACACTACCGGAAGCTAGATACATCAATGCCTTCCTGTTTCAATTGTCGCATTATAGCCTTTCTAACAGCCTTTGGGTCGTGCGTACCATAGCTTGCAGCAAGTTTGAGCGCCTGCTGGACCATGTGTTCGAAACCCGCATTAATGTATTCCTTATTGGTGTTAAGTGTCAGTTGGTCAGCATGTTCAATGGCTGAATCAACATGAATATTTGCTACGACATTCAACTTTTGTAATCGCTTTTCCAGCAACATTTGTAAGTGGACGTTAGTTTCAGCTTCCCAGCTAACAAAGTCATTTGAGACAGCAGGTAAACTTGCCCTCTCTTCACTAGCTTCGCCAGTCGTAGTGCAAACACTATATAAAGCAGATTCGATTTTCCTATTGATTGAGGAGAACCGCCCACTTATAGCAACGATTCCACCATATAAAATAAATTCCCAATAGATAGAATTGTCTTCGCTTTGAATGAGCGCAACATGATGATCAAGTGCATCAAAAGCTTTTTCAACTACACTATTTTCCAGCCAGCCTATCGGCCCGTAGCTCCCCCCTTTCATAACAAAATCTCTGGCATCTAACAATAGGTCGCCAAGGCGATCATCGTTGTCGAAAGCGATTAGAGCAAGGTATTCTAAAGCTGTTTTGCAACCTGAGCGAAATGCGACTTCATTATTCAGTAAGAGCTCAAATTTTATTGGGGCCGCTGTGGTTTGTTGGTGAGTTACTGTAATTTTGGGATCAGAAACACCGTTTTTTTTAGCCAAATTTTCGGCGATGGAGTGTGCCATCTCCAGGTGAGAAACATCACCTTTCCATGTACTGGGACCAATAGAAGTAAACGGTACTACTGGTCTTCCACCAGGTTTTAGATGCCAAGTTTCCCCACGGGAATCAACTACATTTGCAAGGGTTGCTGCGGATTTACGCCGACTTGGAGGATTTACTAAACTTGTTACCCATTCAAGACTTTCTGCAAATTCTTGGTCGATGGTTCTGCCCAAATAATTATTACAGTCGGCGCATATCAACGTAGTGGAAGTCTTCTTTCCACCGAAAGCTTTCTGGACTATGTCCTCCCTCGAAGTCTTATCAGTATTTGTACGATGGTACAAACAGACAAATGCCCGACCATTTGGTTTAGTCATCTAGAATTTTCCTTTTCGCTAACACATGACTCTAAGCTAGCCGATTCGCCCGGACAACTTTACATCCCAGAAAGGGAGTAAACAAAATAGGTATTTTGTTTATAAAGCTATCGCCCTGCACCTTTTGACTCAGGGTTATACCTTAACTATCAATTTAACAAACTCCAAAAGATTTTCTTCAAAGGGGTAAGAATCTTGCCGCTCATGTCTCAAATAGGCAAATACACCATTTGAGGAAAACCGAATGAACACTTTTATGACCCAATTTGAGCAGTCCGACAAACCTGACCATTCTTCAAGTGCGATCGTGAAGAAAACAGTTTATCTGTCATATCTTGCACTAGCTCTAACTATCGGCTGGATCGGTCTTCTGAAATTTACAGCTGCTGAAGCAGAAGGAATCGCACCGTTTGTGTCAAATAGCCCTTTTGTTGGATGGACATATGCCGTAATGAGTCATCAAGCGCTATCTAATATTCTTGGCTCGGTTGAGATAGTAGTTGCCTCTCTCATCACTATGCGTTTTGTAAGTCCCAAGCTATCAGCTCTCGGTGGTTTGCTGGCTACCGGCATGTTTTTAACGACACTCTCGTTCATATTTTCCACGCCCGGTGCAATAAGCGGTGTCATATTCGGTGTCGTTCCGGAATTGTCTGTTCCAGGTCAGTTTTTGCTCAAAGACACAGTATTACTGGGTGTAGCGCTTCAAATACTGACCGAATCAATCGCCGCTATCAGAAACAAGTAGACAACCTCGCATTGAAAATAGACTTTTATGGATACAGAAATGCAAACTAACAGTAAACCAAAAATCCTCATATTAGGCGGGGGCTTCGGGGGACTTTATGCCGCGCTTGAATTTGAAAAGCACCTTAAAGACCACGACGATATTGAAGTAACGATAGTCAATCGAGACAACTATTTCCTTTTTACCCCGATGCTGCATGAGGTTGCAGCCAGCGATCTGGATTTGACTAATATTGTAATTCCCGGTCGCAAGCTGCTTAAGAAGGTGCAGTATTTTACGGGTGACGTCGTCAAAATTGATTGCGATAGAAGAACGGTTCTTGTATCACACGGCTTTGCTGACCATGCTCACGAAATGTCATATGACCATCTGGTTCTGGCATTGGGCTCCATCACCAATTTCTTTAACTTGCCGGGATTGCAGGAAAGAGCTTTGACTATGAAAACATTGGGTGATGCGATAAAGCTTCGCAACCTAGTTATTCAGCATTTGGAGGAAGCAGCGAATGAATGCGCCGAGTTTGAGAGGGAGCCATTGCTTACATTCGTTGTAGCAGGGGCCGGCTTTGCAGGCGTTGAGACTGTTGCTGGCATAAACGATTTCCTCAGAGACGCTTTGCCTTTCTATCCGACCTTGAACGAAAACATGCTTCGCGTGGTGCTTGTTCATCCGGGCGACTACATACTGCCCGAACTAGGACCGGAACTCGGTCAATATGCAGGCGATAAATTGCGCGATCGCAAAGTTGAAATAAAGCCTGGTTGCCGCGTTGATTCGGTGGAAAATACTCGTATATGTATCTCTGACGGGACTGAGATCAACTGCAATACCTTGATTTGGACTGCTGGATCATCTCCTGATCCTACAATTGATTTTATACCTGCTGGTAAGGAGCGGGGACTGGTTAAGGTGAATGAGTTTCTCGAGGTATCTGATTGCAATGGTATTTGGGCTCTCGGTGACTGTGCTGCCGTGCCTGACCTCACAACAGGGAAACTATGCCCACCGACCGCACAACATGCCTCAAGACAGGGCACTGTCTTGGCTAAAAACATAATAGCGACGATTCAAAAGAAACAAAAGACTGCTTTCAAGTTTGCGACTATAGGTCTCCTTGCAGCAATCGGCAAAAGAACTGGAGTCGCACAGATTATGGGTTTCAAATTCTCCGGATTCATAGCATGGTTCATGTGGCGAAGTATTTACTTGCTTAAACTGCCCACTATACAGAAGAAGGTGAGAGTCGCTTGGGACTGGACACTTAACCTCATTTTTGAAAAAGACTTTGTGCAGTATTCACTGCAACGTTCCCCAGTTATATCGAATCATTCCTTTGAGTTTGACAAAGTCATTCGCGACAACTGCTCAAATGACCTGCCGGAGGTGCAAAGTGAGACTTGAAAAAACATCGGATTTTGCGCATGGGCACAATCAACGCTTGAAAAGTTGTGAGGACTTTTGGAATCGTTCACGGCATTTCAAGAAATGTCACCGTTGCCGCGAAGGATTCAGGTTTCTTGGCATAATCTTGAAATCTACTGGAGGCTGACCGTTTTGAGCTTGGACGATGTAATGCTGAAGGCTCTTAGAGAAGAAGGAGTGGGTCGAGACCAGGCTTTTTCGCAACTACGATCAAAATTAGTAAGAGCTATGGGTCCGAAGCTTAAATCTACATATCGGGTCGACGACAGCTTTGTTGAAGATGTGGCTCAGGAAACCTTGATCATCGTTTTACAAAAAATTGATACTTTTCGCGGTGAGAGCGCTTTATTTACTTGGGTTTGCTCGATTGCAGTTAGGCTGGCTTTAGGAGAGCTGCGTCGAAAACATTGGGCAAATCAATCACTAGATGCATTCACCGCAGAAGATGCTTTTGAAATGCCGTCTGCGCAAGGAGATTTCACGGAACGAATAGCTGCCGAAGAAACCCTTACGACAGTGAAAGAGTCAATTATGACAGCGTTGACGGAAAAACAAAGAACAGCACTTTTGGCAAAACTTTATGGTTTGACGACGGATGAAATTCCTCGTCGCTATCAGACTACACCTGGGGCCATTTACAAACTTACGCACGATGCGCGGAAAGCGCTGCTGAAGGATCTTCGGAAAAAAGGTTTCGATAGACGTCACGCCTGCGCCGTGCGTCTTGCCGAAAGCGTGACCTCCGGCGATTAGCGCCACCGTCTCCTCATCGTTCATCGCCATACGAGCAAAGATCTCGCGAATCTCCCGGGCAGCGGCGAGTGGATCCGGGTTGCCGCTAGGTCCCTCCGGGTTAACGTAGATCAGCCCCATCTGGGCGGCTGCAAATGGATCTTCGAGATTCCGATCGTCGGAATGGCGATTGTTCGCCAGCCAGGACGTCCTGGGACCCCAATAGACGTCCAGATCCGGTTCCCAGACGTCTTCGCGCCCGCCACCAAAGCCGATCGTCTTCAACCCCATTGTCTCAATCGCAACGTTCCCGGTGAGTATCATCAGATCCGCCCACGAAATCTTACGCCCGTACTTCTGCTTGACTGGCCACAGTAGTCGGCGCGCCTTGTCCAGGCTTACGTTGTCCGGCCAACTGTCAAGCGGTGCAAAGCCTTTCTGCCCTCTACCGGCGCCCCCGCGACCATCACCTATGCGATAGGTGCCAGAGGCGTGCCATGCCATGCGAACGAATAACGGACCGTAGTGTCCAAAGTCCGCCGGCCACCAATCCTGAGAGTCGGTCATCAGCGCAGCCAAATCTTCCTTCACCGCAGCCAACTCCAGGCTCCTGAATTCTCGTATGTAATCGAAGTTCTCGTCCATCGGATTGGACTTTGATGAGTGCTGATGCAGCACCTCTCAGGGATCGCAATCCCGCCATCAGTGGAATGATTGTATGGACACCTGGTTTCACTTGACATGCGTTCCCCGGCTAATGGCTAATCGCGCCCACACAGTGTACAGACTGCTCCATTTTCTTACATACCTACGCGACACGGAAGTCGCTCATGCATTGCTCGGCTGTTCGGAACATTCAACAAGAACAAGCCGATAATTGTATCGGATGAGCAATGGTTATGAGAAAGCCCATGAACGATTGGTTCGTTTGCTAACATCCTATCGTGTGGTTTCTGCTCTTTTGGCAGCGTGAGAGCGTATGATACGGGGAAATCTGCTGGATTCTGGCATGCTAGCATCCTGTATACGCTGAACTTTGCTGAAAGTCGGCAGCTGCCATTGATCTCGCCCAGTCCCCAGAGTTTAATGTATCGTAAAGTATCAAACCTACCTTCTCTAAGCGAATCAATCATAGACAGGATCTTTGTGGTTCGATTGTGCCCTGAATGTGCTCGTAATCAGGGTTTTGCCCGCAGCTTACTGCACGATCCAGCGATCCAGGATTGGATGCTTGTCGACTTCTTTAAGGTTTGCGATCTTTACATTTTGTCCGACAGTCCGGGGTCCACGCTGGCGTCCGTCGCCGCGGCTGTCCGATGTCGCGAGGAAAACTGTCACTGCGGTACCTGGCGCCTCCTAGGGGAAGACGCTATCCTCAATCTGTTACGAGCTGTGATCGACTACAAGTTCATTGCCGTTCCAGAGGTGAAGCGTTCTGTGAGCCGGTTGCCGCGAAACCGCGCTCTCGGGCTAGACCTGCTGCTGAGCTTTGCTTTGCGCACCGCGGCAACCGGCGCCTACCGCAGGACAGACGTTGAAGATATTCTAAAGAATTTTAGAGACCTAGAACACCGAACAATCGTGTTGGAAGCATTTGAGAATATCCTTGAGCAATTTGAACCGCTGCTCAGACTGCAGGTCGAGAAGCATTCAAGGAACACCCGGGAGGGTGCTCTAGAGAGCGTGCATGAATTTGGCAGAGAGCTTATCATGCGGATCCTCGAGCCCGCGTTCCACGTCCCGGCAAACCAAGGTAGTTCGTTGTTGGTTCGCGAGCAAATGGACTATGTGATGAGGATCTTTTCATCTCGTGAGCAAAGCGGAGAAAAGGTAAAAACACGAAAGGTGCGGTTTCTAACAGCCGAGAACAAGGTGACACAGGGCTGATTGGGCGCGAAGAATTGAATCTTCCACTAGTGATATACTCCAATTCAGACGAATATGCGGCATTAGTAGGACAGGGAGTTTGGCATGGTGTTATACCTTTATATAAGTAGCAATGATTCGTCGGAGGACACAAATCGTATTCTTCGGTACTCGTGCGATAAAAATGGGATCTTGTCATTGAGTGACGGCGGCTCTATCAGGAGCGGCGGAGAAGGGATAAACAACAACACGCATGGCAAACTTGGGCCAAATGACAATGACACGCCTCTCGTCATAGACCGAGCACGCAAACTGCTATTTTCTGTAAATGGACATTCCGACACTATTGCTGTTCTGAAAATCGACGAAGATGGTGCGCTCTCACATGTTGAGGGCTCTCCTTTTCATAGTCACGGCGTAATGCCCAATAGTCTTTCGATTGCGGGAGACACGCTCCTCGCCTCTAATCGGAATGAGGACTATCACAGACCGGAACTTCTTAGGGATGAGAATGGCGCATCCTATGTTTCATTCAAGGTCGATAAAAACGGGCATCTCAATCATGTTGAAAAAATATTAATAGGTGGTGGTCACAAACCTACCCAAATACATTTTGCTCAATCCACCGGATCGATCGCATTCGGGAACGACTTTCAGGTAGATGCGGATTTTGATGGAGATGGGACTCGATCTCTTCTAGCAGGAGCAGCAACGAGCGTGCAGGGGCAACTTCATTCATTTGTTGTATCGGAAAAGAGCGAGCTGACTGAAATTGAGAGGATCGCCGTCCCCGAGACGAATGGTGAATATTCCTACCTGGGAATGGACGGTGTCCCCAGCTTGCCCCTGGGGTTGTGGACCCACCCGACTCAAAATATTCTGTATGTTGGTTTTGTCACCCGGAATGAAGTAGGGGTGTTCGAATTCGTTGACGGAGCGAAACTGAAGTTCGTTGGTTCAGTGAAAAATAGTGGACAAGACATCTGCTGGCTGTTGACCAACAGGGCTGGAACGAGGCTGTACACAATCAACAATCTCCCCCGTAAAGAGTACGGGGACAGCGGCTCAAGTGTGACCACGTATGATATTACGGGCGACAAGGCGCGCTTGCCAGTCGAGATACACCGTATCGTTCTGCCGAGCGAAGCTGCGGCATTCCGTAATAATCGAAATCTGATGCAGCCTGGGAGTACGGCGTTTCAGTGCTGTCTGTCGCCCAGCGAGGAGTTCCTGTTTGTGATCGCACAGCGTATCAATCAGACGGAAGAAAACACCTCTACAAGCGGCAACGGGGTTTTTACGCTTCTGATAGACGAAAATGGTGTGCCGAGCGCTATTTCTGATTACAGGGATCTGCTCTCTGATGGGGTAGCCGCCCGCTGCAGACCGCAAGGACTGGCATGCCTAGAATTGTAGGAGCCTGTAAAACAATAGTGTCGAAGGTCTGATGTTTCAGAGATCAAAGAGAAAGTTTAACATTGGCGGTAATTCCAGCTAGAAATTTCGGAAAGAGCGGAGCAGGCTTCGTCAGACTATTTGCTTCGGTCAAATTGACTGTAGCCCTGATGTCGCTTACTGCCTTTACTGTCTTGCTTGGGGCCTGGTGCCCGCAAGAATCTCAGCAAGGCCGGGCCAAAGTGGTTGAGCAATTCGGCGAGCAAGTGTCCTCCAATCTTATCGCCTGGGGAATCGCAGACATATACCACAGCCCCTGGTTTCTCTTTTTGATAGCCATGCTGACGGTGAACATCGTCGTTGGCAGTTTCAAAAAGGTTTTTCCGAAGCTGCGCACTCTCAATGTTCCATTGCCGTTCTTGACCAATAGGCAAATAAACGAGTTGCCGGCACATTTTCAGGTCGTTCTGGTCGCTGACAGTCGGTCCGTTCTGAGCGCTGTCAGCAAGAATCTCAAGTCCGCAGGCTATCGTGTGGAGCAGAGGAGCGATGCCCTGACTGGGGAATCCGGTAAGCTGGGTCGGCTGGCCCCAACGGTTACACATATCGGACTACTCGCACTGCTTCTTGGCGTCACAGTCACTTCATGGACCGGGTTTAGTGGGTTCCAGCCGGTCGCTCTCGGAGAAGATTTGAGTTTTACCAATTCGGAACACTCTAAACTCTGGATTGGCAAACTGCCGACCTGGCATCTGCATGTTGACGCAACAAGACGCGAGAACTATGAAAGCGGCGACGCTAAGCAGTGGTATAGCGACTTGACGGCCATTGACAACAAGGGGGCTAAGCTCAAGTCTGGCGAAATCTCGGTCAATAACCCATTCACCTGTGAGGGAGTCGATGTGTACCAATCCAGTTGGGGATTGGATCATATACTCGTCTCTTTTAATGATCGTTGGGCGCGCCTTAATCTCAGTCCGATGGGAGGTACCTATGCAGCGTTCATGGCGCTGGATGAAGCGACTGTCTTGATCTTTTCTGTCCGGAGCGCCGTTGCCCCAGTCAAGGTCTTTGCCAAAACAGCCCATTGGCCCGAGCCACGCATTTTGACTATGCTGGTTCAGGGCAAGCCAGTGGACATTGGCTCGGTAAAGGTGGAGCTGCGCAAAGTGGTTCCGGTCACAGGGTTACAATACAAATGCGATCCCGGATTGCCCATCACCTTCTGCGCTTTTGCCTTTATCATAGCCGGCGTGCTTTTAGCGGCTGTACCTCATCACCAGGTCTTTGTTAAGTGCACGCAACTGGGGGGCGGTTTAACAGCTCTTCAGGTGGGAGGATTCTCACGTAAAGCTAAACGCGCTTTTGAACAAATCTTACGGCGAATCTTAGTCAAATCTTGCGCCGGATTTGATACTGCGCCAACATCTGGCGGCGACGCCGAAGGTATTGAAGTTGCTACAACCTCAGGCGGGGAAACATGTCCGACCTCCAATTAGTTTTGACAAACACCGCCGGGATCTCTTCTGTGATGTCCTTCTGGGCCTTTGTCAGCTCCAGTGCTAGCAAAAGATGGCAGAGTTTATTGCTCAAGGTGGCTCTTGCGATCATGGTCGCTTGCTTTGCGGCGCTCACCGCAGTCATAGTGGCCCGAGGCGTTGAAGCCGGGCGCTTTCCTTTGTCCAATTTGTACGAATCCCTTCTATGGTCTGCCTGGGGGGTTATCGGAGGCTACTTGCTTTTGGGACGTACTTACGATATCAGACACCTGGGCTGGATGGCCAGTCTTACTGCTGCCACATTTTTTCTCTACGGAAGCTGGTTGCCGGCTGGGCAACACGAGATTAAACCGTTGGTTCCGGCCCTGGTCAGTTACTGGAGGCAAATTCACGTGCCTCCTCTGATTGTCTCTTACTCCATGTTCTTCATTTCTGGGCTAGCAGCCTTTATGCACCTCTGGCAGTCGAACTGCCGACGGTCGGTTGCCTACGCAGCTCTTGCCCTGTCGGCGGCGCTTGCTGCCATCGGGCTTGGTACTTTCATGGATGTGAACGTTTTTGTGTTACAGGGACTATTTGTCGGTGGCAGCTTGATTGGGCTTGGTAGTGCATGGATCGCTTTGCCCAAGAGCGAAACTGCGGCGGAGGACGACAAAGCCAAACTCTACGACGAAGTCGGACACCGTAGCATCATGGTTGGATTTCCACTTCTGACTATTGGTGTCATCACGGGCGGTTTGTGGGCCAATCATACCTGGGGTACCTATTGGTCCTGGGACCCCAAAGAATCAATGGCGCTGGTTACCTGGCTTGGCTACGCCACTTACATTCATTTACGTGTGCATCATGAGATGGGCGACCGTAAACTTTCTCTGGTAGCAATTGCCGGCATGCTTTTAACATTATTGACCTATCTGGGATTCAATTCTCTTGGTTTTGGTGGGCTTCATAGTTACGGAAAATTCAAAAGCGAAGTGACTTTGCCTGCCGTGTATCACCACAAATCGCTCCTGCAGTGTCTGGCCAGCGATGGAGCAATCTGTGTAGAATGCTTCTTGGTGTCAGAGGTGAGTGTTTGATAGTCCGCAAAGCTTTAAGGGATAAATAAGTAAAGAAGCAGGCGTCTGCAATTAACCGGGGGATGTTAGGGATGAAGATCAAGAAAGGTATTACTCGAAAAGGAAGGTTGCTGGGACTTGGCACCATCGGCGTGCTACTGATCGGTGGTGGACTGCTGGCGAACAAGCCCGAATCAGCCGCTGCCGAGAAAGGACCTCAAGCAAAATACGATGTTGAAGTTGCTCCAAAATGGACCGATGCAGGCGAACTAATGCTTCCTGGCAACTTTCGAGAAGATTGGGTATTTATCGGGTCACCCATTACGCCAGACGGGCTCAATGGTGGTCATGCCAATTTTCCAGAATTTCATAATGTTTACGTACAGCGAGAGGCGTTCATAAAGTACCGGAAAACCAACAAATGGCCAGAAGGAACAATGATGCTGAAGGAGTTGCAGCGCACGAGCCCGGGGGACGGGCCCAATGGCTCAAAGACTGAACCCTCTGGAACAGGCTACTTTCCGGGTGGCCCGAACGGTGTAGACATCTCAGTGAAGGATTCGACTAAGTTTCCAAAATCCAAAAACTGGGGTTTTTTCAACTTTGGACATCATAAGCCACCATATGCTGCATCGGCAAAAGAACAGCCTCTTGCCAAGTGTGCGGGTTGTCACATAGCGAATGCTCCTGAAGATATGGTTTACGTGGATTTCTATAAACCTATCCTGGATCCGCTCCCCGCACCCACGAATACAGACGCAGGCAATGATAAATGAGCATAAACTGGAGAATTGCGTCGCTGGTTTGCGTTATTGCTCTGTCTGTCATGTCGATGCGGCCCGTAAAATCGCTAGACAAGACTGCTCCTATCGCCGAAAACTTAGGCGGTCTGGTGGGCGGGAAGGGGGAACTCCTCTTGCCGAGAGACTTTGCGCTGCGATGGTCTCACTTGGGTAGCGTTTTTGTGAATGATGAGTTTCACAACACATACATCAAACCAGATGATTTGGCGTATTATCGTGCCAACTCGAAGTTTAAAGATAAAACTGTCTTGGTGAAAGAAATACGCTCATCAAACTCGGGACGTCTCACGACAGGCGACGCTCATTGGGGCAGCGGCGTAAAGATCTGGTTTGTGATGATGAAAGACGAGAAGGGACGCTTCAAAGACAATCCACTGTGGGGGAATGGATGGGCTTGGGCTCTATATAAAGGGGACGCTCCAGACAAACAAGTAGCGACGGATTACAAGAAGGACTGCTTGTCCTGCCATGTGCCCGCGCAAAAGACCGATTGGGTCTACATCGACAAATACCCGGCACTCACAGCAGAGGCACCGGTGCCTGTTGGCAACTCTTCGAAGGCGCCTGTATCTGGCAACTCTTCGGAGGCGCCAGATACAGGGCGAGGCAAGTCGCTTTTCGCTACTTCCTGCCAAGGGTGCCACAGCGACCAAAAGGGGGAAAACGGGGTTGGTCCGACCCTGTTTGGAGTCTATGAGAGAAAGTCAGGCTCGGTTGCGGGATACGATTACTCTGATGCAATGAAAGCAGCGAGTGTGGTCTGGGAGGATGTCGCTCTCAATAAACACTTGGCAAGCCCGAAGGGATTTATTCCTGGCAATTACATGGGCGACTCTTTCCCGTCAGGAGTGGCCAGCCAATCAGATCGCAGCGCCCTAATAGACTATCTGAAAACGCTCAAATAAGACCGACCTTGAGGACAAAGGAATGGAGTTCCCCCCGCTAGCTTGACTCTCGCGTAACTACGGAACTCCTACACCGCCAGCGGAGACCATAAAAAAGTGGGCGGTCTGACCACCGGGTTAGGATTTCGGCCGCTCTGGCGCTGAGACATATCGGTAAAGAGTGGACCGGGAAATTCTCAAAGCTTTGCTGACTTCGGTGACGGTTGTGGTCTTTTCCTTCAGAAGCTGTTCGAAAATCGCGATTTTATTCTCATCAAGTTTGAAAGGTCGACCACCTTTTCGTCCTCTGGCTCGCGCTGCTACAAGGCCAACATTGGTGCGCTCTCTGATGACTTCGGCTTCGAATTGAGCGAGTGCACCAAACACATGGAAAACAAGTTTGCCGAGATTTTCTCAAATGTTGTATTTTAGCATTGTCTAGGCGGCCTCTTCTTGTTTGATTCCATCAACGAATTTGATTCCTTGAATCAACTCTCCAAGCCGTTCTGGTCGATTCAGGCGGCGCCAACGTTTTTGTGCAGACATCGATAGTTTGAAAACCATCGTCAACATAATATCTCTGGTTAGCATACCACGGGTCTTGGCTGTTCTCAGTCTAACCGTCGCGAACGTAGATTCTATCGGGTTTGTCGTTCGCAAATGTATCCAGTGCTCGGCGGGAAAATCATAAAACGTGAGAAGAACGTCGCGATCTTTAGCAAGACATTCAGTGGCTTTCGGATACTTCGCTTCGTAGCTTTCGATGAAGTGATCGAACGCCTTTTCAGCATCGGCTTTGGTCTCTGCCATCCAGATCTGATGCAGATTTTCCTTTGCGCGATGACTGAGTTTTACGGCATTAGCAAAGCACCGCGAAAATCACTCGATTTTGAAACACTTATCTGGTAAAGCTTTGCAGCATCGTATTGCATCTGGTGACAGCTTCGCTATCCCCGTGCCTCAATAATGGCTTGGGGGCACTTTAACTTGCATGGTGAATTTGATTTCTCTGACGAGAGAATGCACGATTCTATTGGACTAGCTACTCCCCAAAATTTGATACCTGTAAAGACCAGAAATTGGGAGTTGCTATTTTGACCGTACGCCTAGCCCTGTAACGCTCTTGCTAAAATCCTATGAGCGTTTTTGTACCTTAGGTTAGAAACACCGCTATACATCCTGAAAAACTAACCGAGTTGCTTAAGCTTCTTCAGAACACTAATGAAGACGAAATAGATTGTGATGCTTTCTGGGAGATCGCTGCTGAACTCTCAGAGCGCGATACGCTTGATATTGACGAACTGAAAGGTTATCTGCATCATTTAGAACTTTGTCCAGGCTGTGCAGAAGAGTTTGCTCTTCTCAAATCAATGGTCAATGACGATTGACCTGTGATTGTTGACCAGCCGCAATTTACAATAGGTGCGCGCGTAACGCCCGATGGTCAAGCAGATCCCGGAAGCCGCCTGTCGGTGACTTTCTGGATCTGAAATCTTGAGCCTGCTTTAACAGCCTATTTCGCGGAGTACAAAAATGCCCGCGAGCTGTTGACATGTAGCAAAATCGAAATCAAACACGAGTAAACAAAAGGGATATTTTGTTTACTCCCATTTCCCCACCATTTCTGCCTTTCCGGCCTTGCTTCTCAAAGTAAGCCTGATAGAATAAACAAAACAGCTCAATATGGAAGTTTTGTTCACATGCCCGGAAAAGCCAAAGTTTTAAGTTCTAAAGAGATCCAAACCATCCTCAAAGTCCTAAAAACTGAAAGAGACCGAGCACTTTTTGCCACCGGCCTCTACACAGGTTTGCGAATTTCCGAAATCATCGCCATCGGACAAAATGACGTATACACCACCAGTGGTGGCGTGCGAAATGTCCTAAAAGTAACTCGCCTAAAAAAGAAAAACACCGTCTACAGCAACATACCAATTCACCCAAAGCTCCGCGAGCTGCTGTCCGACTACCGCATGTCATTGATTAAGGCCAAAATTGAGTCGCCATGGCTCTTTCCGTCAACACGTAACCCAATGGACCACGTCGGCCGCGTCCGCGCCCACAACATACTCACAGAAGCCTTCGAGACATTAGGCATCGAAGACGCCTCAACTCACTCCATGAGACACACTTGCCTGACAAATATGTGCCGCGCCGGCATCCCACTACGCACCATTCAAGAAATCTCCGGCCACGCCAATCTAGGTCAGCTTCAAGAGTATCTAGCCGTCGACCCGGCTGATAGTCACAAGGCGATTTTGAGCCTAAAATACTGAACTCCACCGGCTCTTTAATGTAAATTGACGACAACTGGAGAAAGAATATTGGCAACAGACTGGCTTCTTGAATGCATAAAATTAGGTGTTTCACTGATAACACCGGGATTGGTAGCTTATCTTGCTTGGCAAGCTACTGGCCTCAGTAAACGCTTGGAAGAACACTACTGGAGCAATCGCACAGTCATAGAATGGCGCATAAAAGTTTATGACGAGGTCGCGCCCCTTTTAAATGATCTCTTGTGCTACTTCACCTTTGTAGGAAACTGGAAAAGTCTTAGTCCTTTACTGGTGATCGAACTCAAGCGTGCCTTGGATAAAAAGATGCATACCGTTGCTCCGTTATTTTCCCCGGAATTTTTATCATGCTACTTTGAGTTCAACCATGCTTGCTTTCTCACATATCAAGGTTGGGGTGTAGATGCAAAAATTCGTTCGTCGAGGAATCGTCATAACGAGTTTTTCTCAGACTGGGATAGCAACTGGAATGAACTATTTGCCGAAGATAGCGAGTGTGAAACACCATCTGTGGTGCGGGATAAATACTTGCTTTTGATGCAAGACTTTGCCAGTGAACTAGGGTTGGGGCTGATGAAAAATTCTCCATCAGCTGGTATCCCGCCAGGTAATGTATAAACCCAGCAAGAGTGCCATTCCGCGACTAAACGTCATTTAGCACCAATAGATCAAGAACAATCGGTCGATAACCAAGGTCCTGTTTTCAGCTTGTGCCCATTAGAAGCGCCACACAAATATTCCCTATGAATCTCACGAACAAAGAGTTTTGGGAATAATATTTGATGTAAGGCTTGATCTTAGTCTATTTCTTGTCAGTCACAGGTTTGTCTGCTGGCTTAGTTTCAGCAGCTGGTGTAGGTACCGGCTTAGGGGTATTTTCCATTGGCTTCAAACCATGCTCTTCTCTATTGCCCTTAGGTTGTACGCCATACTCGATCTTATTCTGTTTGTTCTTTTCTTCGCTCATTTTTTCCTTTTGCCTATATTCGAAATTCGTCCAACAAAAAATTGTAAGCAGCAAAAAACCACAAATAAAAGTGGTAAGTGCTATCCAGTTTAACAGCTCCAAAAAATTTGCATTGAACACTGCCAGCCATATCTTCCGGGGATACGTAAGTAATGGCCATTGGACAATAGGTGTCGGCGTCAAAGTCGCTAAATTGTTGCTCCTGCAATCATTTAGGTATTCAGCTTTCAAGTCTTCCAGTTTTTTTTCCGACAAAGCTTCGCTTGACGCATAAGAGATTAAGGTTGAAATTATCGTAAAACCGAGCAAAATCCAGCTAGTTGCTATCCAGGTCGAATTTTGCACTGTCTGCTTACCGCTATCCATTATTTGGACGACAGCAATCCCAAGCCCCAACGTAGCAGAGCTTAAGGTTAATAGCGATTGATCCAAATTACGGCGGGCATCTCGAATATTTTCAATATGAACAACTCGATTGGTTTCGAACCAGGCTTTTAGTTCATTCGAGTTCTTTGTTTGTCTTTCCTTGTCTGACAAATCCGGTTTAACTGCCTCATTCTGAGTAAGAAGAGTAATAATTGCACCGCGAATATTCACCAGCAAATCTCCTAGCTTAGGTTGATAATCTGACTAAATGCCGGATGGCCAATTCCAGTTGTCGTACTGTAAAAGCTTTGTTTCAATTTCGGCTTCCGTCTGCTCAGTTATCGAGGTTGCATAGGGGTGCTCAGTAAAGTTCTGTCCGGAAAAAGTTACAGGGCCATAGGGAGAAAACTGTGGAGGCACCTGCGCTGTAAGCTCTCTATAATCTCTATTGATGGTTTTAAGAAGTGACAACCCGATTGTTTTGGCGCCAGTCTGTTTTATAAAAAGCCTTGCCGCCTCTTGTGAGTAGCCCCGAGTGCAAAAGTCATCAACTACAAGTACCGTCTTAGATGCATCGAGAGGTGGTGCCTTATATCGGAGATCAGGCTTTCTTAATGGCAGCCTAGTCAGGTGAATGGTATTGAGTTGATTTAGATGGTCAACGTCGCCACCGGCACTTCGAGCAAAAGCAGACTTCCGAGATGCTGTGTGTCTGACAATCAGATCTGGCATGTAGGTCTTTCTAAAACACTTAGCGAAATCTGCGACGGCTGCTCGCATGATAGAAGGCATATTCCCTTGGCTAGAACTAGGATAAGTTGCAACGTAGTCAAATTTTAGGCCAGAAAGGTAAACCGTTGAAAATAGATATTTCATCCAAAAATCTGGATGGCCGCGCCCAAACTTCGCTGCCTCTCTGGCATCGTCAGAGATGACCTTATATTTCTGTTCTAACGTCCCGTACGTGCCAAGCGCATATAAGCTGGCCTCCTGTCCATGAAGTTCGTAATGCCACAGATGGCTGCGCAGACAAAATACGTCGATGAAACGAGCTATGTCTTTTGGTGAGGAGAATTTGATTCCTTGGACTTGAGTATTGTCGTACCATTGGGCATTCAAAAATAGCAAGTGACCATTAACTGCTGTCATCATGTCAGCATCATCATTTCCGACAAATAGAGTCTCGCTAGCTTGCCACCCCATTTTCTTCAATACGTAGTCGACGGAGGCCGCGTTTGGTTTCTGCGGTATCGAGCCATCGCGAGAGGAAATAAACCAAGGAAACCTGTAGGCCAATCGGGTAAAAACATCGTCGATTTTTTCCTTAGGCGCGCCGATATTATTTTGCATAGACCAGTCTCGATTGGCCAAAACTACGGGCTGAATGCCACGCGTGTGAAGAAATTTCAATAGTTTGGCAATCTCAGGAAACCAATCAGCGTTGTCCTTGCTGATTAGCACATTTTCGATGCCCAAAATTATTCCCTTAAAGCTCACGGGCTGGCCCCTGCGTGAACAAGGACAGCTGGCCAGCTTCAGTTATAGGAACATTCGGTTTAACGGATAGTCCTTGTCTCAGGAAATCGAACAGCTCAGATTCCTGACCCGGCACAGTGAACACTCGGCCACCAAATTTACTAGCATAGGCAAACTCTGTGTGATCATCTTTCCAGGTTGGCAGCCTCAAACAGACTATTCTGCGACCCATTCCACCAGCGAATCGAACTGTATGAGCTGTTCCGCTTTCAGCCTTCCATTCTGCTGGTATTAAAACGCTACAAAATGCTGCTTGAAGCCGATTTCTCAAGACAAAATTTTCTTTGCCATAAGATTCGTTCGGGAAATATTCAGTAACCAGTGCGCCTCCTTGCGCACAAATTTCGTTTTTTAGTTCAGCTGTGCCGTGCGGATAATCGGAAAAAATTCCAGTCCCAAGAACCGCTACTGTAGGTATTCCGCTCCTGATCGACTCGAAATGGATTGTTTGGTCTATGCCTGCAGCTAGGCCGCTAACAGTTGCCATTTCTGTTGAAACAACTGGCAAAGACGCTCCGATGTATTTGGCTAAGAATAATCCATCATTAGAGGGGTTTCTTGTGCCCACAACACCCAGCATGGGCCTGTGCAGTGCCTCTAAACTTCCTTGCACGAATAGCCACTTGGGCGGCCCTTCGGCATCGTTTAACAATTTCGGGAATTCAGTTTGCCCAGCATGCAAAACTTGAACGCCTCTTAGCGTCAGTTGCTTGAGAAGTTCTCTCGCCTCTACCCAAAGCTCTCTTCGATTTCTAAACCAAAAGCTGGACACTTCGGAGCTTAGGCGACACTTTGCCCTCTTGAGAAATTCCTCAAACTCAGCCATTGTGTCACTACAAAAAATCTTGTTATAGCTCTCACCAAGCCCGGCTAGAGCCCTTATGTTGTGATAGCCCATTCCTTTTAGTTTCGAGAACGCAAGCAAGCAAATGCTCTCATTTCGCCAATAGTCGTCTAGAACCGATCGATTGACCGAAAGTGCACGCGGTAGCTCGTCAGCTTCTCGACCAGCTTGTATTGTCTCC
>LNEX01000156.1 GCA_001464165.1 bacterium Ga0077546 | reverse complement strand
AGTCGCCATCAAGCTTTACCGCAACAGATTTAAGCCATCGAAAGCCTTGCAAAAGCCGCATGTAATGATTGGAGTACCGCTGGTTGCCGCAGACACAGATGAAGTTGCCAACAATCTAGCAACCACACCGATGCAGCGTGGCTTATCATTAATTCGAGGCGAGAACATGCAACTCAAGCCACCAGTAACTCTTGAACAGATGGAAACCCTTTGGTCTGCCAACGAGAAACATGCCGTATCAAGCCGCATGGCCATTGCCATCATTGGCGGTGCCGAGACTGTAAAAACGAAACTAGAAAGGCTACTGGAAGTGACTGCGGCCGACGAACTAATGTTTGTCAGTGATCTATATGAACAGCAAGACAGGCTGCGTTCATTTGAAATAGTGGCGCATATTAAGAACGAAAGCCTGCTTAGGCCTTGAACAAAACGGGAATCTCTTAGTCAACTAATTGGCTGGGAAAAATTTATGAAAAAAAACCTTGCCCTACTTCTAAGCATATCAGCATTTACCTGGGCAGCTCCGACACTAGCTATCGACCCAGTTTCATTTGATGAATACAAAAACACTGTCAGTAAAATTGACTGGAAAGAACGGATCATACCTTTCACCCAATTCCAAAAAGATTGCCAAAAGCCTGGTGTGATTATTCTTGATTTGCGCAGTGAAGCAGAGTACAAGCAGGGTCACATTAAAGGCGCCCTACTTATGGGAGCCGACATAAAAGAAGAAAAGTTGAAGCAGCTTGTACCTGACAAGAAAACCAAAATAATAGTCTACTGCACTAATACTTTCTTTCCCACGAGGCGCATATCGCTGAATAATGTCTGCCTTCCGCAAATAATTGCTCTGGGCTATCCCAATGTATTTGTCATAGAAGAGATCTGGCACAAAGATTTCGAGCAAGTAGAGAAGCTGAAGAAGAGCAGCCTCTGGCAAGGAAAAGAGGAAGAAGCCAAATAGGCGATTTATTCTATTTCTACTCCATACATAAACTAGCGCGACACTTAGAAAACTCAGGTTCAAATCTATCGTAATACTGCTTTTCACCAGTGTAGCTCAAGGCATAAACATATTTCTTGCCCAGAGCCATAGCAAACCACTGACGCAATTCTTTATTCTGACCCAGCACTGTGATTTCGACTTCGGCCGAGGGTAAAGCTCCAAGAGTAGCTTTCTTCGGACTAGTGCTGCTGGTTTTCAGACCTTTACTCTCGTACTCAGTTTTCACCGTTGAAACAAAAGTACTAAATTCACTGTCTATATCAGCTTGTCCGGCATCAGTGCGACTTAAGTAGGTTAGCTCTATAACAGCCATACCTTCACCGTCTTTTTTCAGAGCACGAAGTCTCCCGCCGGCCATCTCACGCCCACTATTGGGTCTAGGTGCATTTAGTTCACTGACCTCCCAACCAGACGGAAGCTTCACGACAAAGGGCCTACCACCATCGGCTATTGGACTAGCGGTAGACTGCGGCGGTAGCGATGGAGCCTCAGTGTCGGCAGCATTGGCCGAAGACATAACAACATGAGCGGCCAATAAAACCAGACAAGACATGCGACAAAGATTCATAATTGCCCCCCAAAGATGCCTCACCCTTCTATACAGATTTATTGGTGATACAGCCACTGACGTAAGATTAGCCAGAGAGTGCCAAATTAATTTCTGCAGGCTTAGATTTAGCAATGCTTGTCAAAAGACCTAATAAGCCAGGCCTATCAAAGGGAACATAAATCTGGTACAACCTAAGTGTTTTTAAGGATAGCGCTTGAAATTCTGCCCTAAATGCGATGCTCGCTTTGAAACGCTCTGGTCAAAGTGCCCAGTCGATGGACACGAATTAGAGCTAGAACAAGCAGACCCTATGATCGGTCAAGTCTTTGCCGATCAGTACGAGATTATCTCAGTGCTCGGCACCGGAGGTATGAGCGTCGTATACAAAGCACGTCACCGCCTCATGGACCGTATCGTTGCTATCAAACTTTTGCACGATGATTCAGACAAAGTAGCCATGGAACGTTTTAAACACGAAGCCAAGGCCTCTAGCTCGCTGAAGCACCAGAATATTATTAGCATCTACGACTTTGGTATAGTCGGCTCACAAGCTTACTTAGTAATGGACTGCCTAGATGGTAAGAATCTCAGTGAAGTATTAGACGAAGTTGGTCACATAGCCCTCGACAGAGCCGTTCACATTTTTCGCCAAACCTGTATGGGCTTAGAACATGCCCACAAAAATGGCATACTGCACCGCGACCTGAAGCCCAGCAATCTGGTTTTAATTAAGGGTGAAGACGGCTCTGAGCTAGTCAAAATTGTCGACTTCGGCATCGCTAAAGTACTTCCGAACGCCACCAAAGAACAAACCAGACTAACTCAAACTGGGGATATTTTTGGCAGCCCATTGTACATGAGCCCAGAGCAGTGCCAGGCTAAACCCCTAGACAACCGCTCTGATATCTATTCGCTCGGCTGTTTAATGTATGAGGCCATGGCAGGAGTGGCACCGCTGCGAGGAGAAACGGCTTACGACACCATGACCATGCATGTCAGCCAGACCCCGCTATCGTTTAATCAAGTGGTGCCAGAGCTGAGTATCAACAAAAGTATGGAGGCTCTAATCTTTCGCTGCTTAGAAAAACTTCCAGAAAACCGCTACCAGTCAATCACAGAAGTACTGGAAGACTTACCCACTATCCAGCCGCAATCAGGCTCTGTCAAAGTCAAACCAGTACAACATCCAACCAAGCAGCGCCTAGAAATTAAATATTTACGCTATGCCTTCTGGACTCTGTTTGTCTTTGTCGCTGCGGTATTTTCATATATGTCTGTAGACAATGGGCCAGAGCCAGACCACGGCACGGTGCTGCTAAAGACAATTTGGAACAGCCAAACCACAATTGCTCAAACCCTTACCGACCTCCATATGTACGACCAAGCACACTGGGTTTTAACATCAGCTGAAAATACTGCTCGTACTAAATTTTCTAATCGCGGCCGCTTAATGACGGCCTTGCGTATGGAGCGCTCTCTTTTTTCTAAAGCAAAAATGTTTGACGAGCTGGAGATAGTCAATCAAAAAATTGCCAAGCTCAATAGTCAGGTTTTACTTGAAGCCTACGACACTCTGCTTAAAGAGTTAGACGAGCTAGCCCAGCCTGGCAGCGAATCGCAAACAGGAATGAAGCGAATACTTGCACCAATTACTTTTACTACAATTGATCATGTCAATCGCGGCCTTGCTGGTGCCGCCATGGATAAACATACTGAAACCCTTCTCACTAGGGCCCGCACAGTCTACAAAGACCTGCTCGGTGACAATAGCCCACAGGTTGCCGGTATAGATATGCTACTAGGTGAATGCTACAACCGCCAACAGAGGCTACCGTTGGTGCGGCCACTACTGGCAGAGGCACTGTCTATTTACGAGAAAGCCGCCAGCAGCAATCGTAAATATGAAAGAATGAGAGTTTTAGCTCTGATTAAGCTTGGTCAACTCGATCGCGATGAAAATCGATATGAAGACGCTGAGAAAGAACTAAAAGAAGCAATGAATTTAGCCTCGGAGTCTTTTGCCAATGATAAAACTCTGCTTTACCAAGCTCTAAATAGTTACGCCTGCTTCTTGGCTCAGACTGGCAAAGAACAAGAATCGAAAGCAATATTCGCGAAAGCCGACGCTATCGCTACCGAGAAGCTCATGCAAGAGTAAGGACCCCAGACCATTAGGGTGAGCACCACCAGCAGTATTGCAAGAAAGCAAAGCACAGCAATCACAGACTGATAAGCGAATTAGAAATAACCGTCTTGTAGCAATACTGGCTTAGGTCTTACCTATCAAATACATACGAGCTGATCACAAGCTCTGTGTATTATCTATTTCTGCTTCATTGGCGAATTGATGGAGGCAAAATGATAAACCATGCTAATCAGTGCAAAGAACAACACCAGAGAGAACAAGAATGGTTCACTATGAGAATGAACATTAAAACTCAAGCCGGCATGCTACGCCAGTACCAGATGGAAGAACAAGAACGCGGTTATAAGATTCAAACCCTTGAGTTCAAATCGCCGCAATACATCTTGAAGAATTTTATCAGCGGCAATTCACCAATAAGAGTGGTGCACGTGCCTGGCAAAAAGCTACGCCACATGCAGGGACGCAACAGCATCAAGGCATCGCTTGAAAACCTTATCTTTCTCAGCAAGACGGTCTTTCTCTTTTGCGCCCGTTCGGCTGAGCGTGGTTTCGCCATGATCATGCCACCACCACAAGCACGATTGGCCGGGCTTTATAGTGCCGGCTTGGCCGCTCTAGTAATTGTGATCGCCACAGCATTGCAGCTCCAAGCGAAGACCAGCCCAACAGCCATCATTGCCTCGCACCATACAATTTCTAATACCTTCTCAACGGTTAATCACAAACAAAAACGTTCACTCTCGTCAAGCCAGCAAAAGAAATTTCAATTGCAGATCAAAGGCTTGCTATAACTATCTGAATGTTTGAAGAGCTAAAAACCGAGCATCTAATTATTCGCAGTCTCACCACTGCTGATGCCACAGCTATGCATGCTTATCGGTCAAAGGTAGAAGTGGCGCGCTTTCAGAGCTGGCAGCCCCAATCACTTGAACAAGTGACAGAACTGATTCGAAGCATACAACCAGATAATTTCAATGCCACTGGTGAGTGGTATCAAGTTGGTATTATTCTCAAAGAAAATCAAAAGCTGATTGGAGATCTTGGGATACAGATTAACAGCACTGATTCAAGACTAGCCGAAGTTGGTATCACAATTCATCCCCAGTATCAAAATAAAGGCTTCGGCAAAGAAGCTTTGTCGGCTTTACTCAACCTTCTTCTTTACAAGCTAGGTAAGCACCGCGTAACGGCTTCGGTAGACCCCCGTAACTTGGCCTCTATGGCCCTAATGAAACGAGTTGGTCTGAGGCAAGAAGGGCACTTTGTCAAAAGCTTATGGATCAAAGATACCTGGGTTGACGATGTTATCTTTGCTGCCTTAAAAAATGACTGGCCAAATTCGACTTTTCTATGATCTACAATAAGCAGAAGAAGTAGAGTGAGCAAATGCTCACAGTTGTCATTAGGAACGATAGAAGATGTCATCAAATCCTCCTCAAGCAGGCCGCCTCCCGGTACTCTTAAACTTGACGACCAACGAAAGTTATACATTGTCAGGACCGACCATAAACTTAGGCCGAGCTCCTGAAAACCAAGTAATCTTGCCAGAAGATGGTTATGCATCAGCCGATCATGCCAAGATTTATTGGGATCAAGGCCGCTGGTGGTTAGAAGATTTGATGAGCAGCAATGGCACAACCGTCAATGACAAGTTGATATCTACACCTTATCAATTGGCACCCAATGACATTATCAAGATTGGTCGCACAACCTTCCGCATCGAGTAGAACTTTAGTTAGTAAAGACTATCAAAACGCCTAGCTAGCGCTGACCCTGCGGGTTATCGTATTGCCAGAACTGTCCACTTTCGTCAGCGTCGGTAGTGGCAGCAGGGGCTTGAACTGGCGGCGGGAAATTGACAGGTGCAGTTCCTTGACTTGAACCGGCACCGGTTCCGGCAGGATAAACCCTCTGTCCGTTGACCATGCGGAAGGACCCATCATCATTGGCTGCGGGCGGTGGGCTTGGCTGCCGTAGGCCAGAGCTTGGGCTCGAACCGGTACTTACAGCAGCAGGCCTGTCTTCAACCACAGCTTTGGGTTCAGGTTTGGGTGGGCGCGGCATTAAAATCATGAATGCAATGGCAGCGGCAAACAATAGAACTCCGCCCAAAGACATGTACACCATGTCTCGCTTTCGCTTCACTTCCACAGGGCAATTGACGGTCATGTACTTACCGTCGGCCCGTTTATAGAGGGTGGCATTGCGGCGATTTTCCCGCTGGAAAATCAACTCGTCAGCCTCTGGCTGCTCCAGACCATTAAAGTTATAAACCGGCGTCTTGCAAAGATCGCAATAGCGAAAGCGTTCTTTGCTATCAGGGTCATCCCAGTTGAAAGCACACGGAGTAGCTTGCTTCTTGCAAACGATTGGAATAAATGGCTTGATTGGCTCATTAGCCCGTTCGAGCATCTGCTCGGCCACCCGCTCTTCCATTTTTGCTTCGAACTTAGAGACTGTGTCCCACAAAATACTGTGATCCAGCATAGTTTTAGCCACAAAGTGCTGCCGCTTAGGCTTGACACTGCCATCCCCTAAAACTTCTGGCAAAACTTCAGGCTGAGCTAATTGCCCCGCAACTTCTGCTTGGGCCGGGTGCAGCTGCTCTTGACCAAAACTGCCTAGCGAAGATTCTTGAAGGGTCTTCGCGATTTTCCGCACTCTCTTTTCACGTGCAATCGGAGGAACACCCGGAGGAACAACCAAAGGCACACTCGACGGCGCAGCAGTGTTCACCGCAACAGAATCTGAACTAGCCTCAACAGAAGCAGCTTGAGCAGCTTGCTTGACAGCATCAAGATTGATTTCATCAAAGAGAAGGGTCTTGGCAACCCGCCTGGCCGATTGTTTTTGCGCCGTCTGTCTTTTTCTCTCAAGCTCTTCAACACTGACTTGTTGATCAACAACCGGAAGAACTTTCTCAGTATTAATTGCTTCTTCACTAGTGTTTGCCGGTGCGGCGTGGTGTTGCGAGGCTGCTGCGGCGGCATAGGCCTCAATAGCCTCAGCCGTAGGAACGTCAAAGAGCATGGTCTTGGGCACTCTTCTAGGCTTTTCACCCGCGGCCGGCTGAGGCTTTGAGCCAGAATCTGGAGTCGGTTCGTCTGCGGAATCTTCAGTCATGATCAGAGCCTTTTGCCCAACCTAGCGCTACCGACAACCATAATACCGTAATCCAAAATTCTAATCTCGCTGCCCTCTAAAATTTGCAGACACTGCGTATATTAGGTAGGCGCCACATCAAGAGATGCCGACCTGCGAAGCAGAGAGAGAGAATGAACAAGCTCAGACTAAAAAAACAGACCCGCTGGGCGCACGGCAATTCAATAGTTGAATTTGCCCCGGCACTGAGCATACTATTAATTTGCTTCTTCTTTCCACTCTTAGACATGCTTGCAGTGCTTGTCGCCTACGGTCTTTGTATGGTTCTCAACTACAACCAAGTACATGAAGCTTCACTGCTTCAAAAAATTGACGCAGAAAATCCAGCCGGGGTAGTCCGCAAAGCCATTCCAGACCAATGGTTAGCGGGGATGGGCCACCTAGTAAAAGTGCAAGGCTATCCCCAGACTGAAATTTCCTATCGCGACGGGCAAACCGGCCCGGATAAAGTAACAGACCGCATAGTCATGGTAAGAACCACGGTAGTTGGTAGTCCTTTTCTAACAATTCCATTGCCTGTTTTGAACGTGCCTGGGCTCAACGGCCCCATGACTATCCAACTAAGTTCAGAGCGCCAAATGGAAAACCCCGACTATGCACCATAAATCGCCAATAGAGATGCAGGAGAAAAAACCGGCAATGAGAAACAGAGGGAAGCGCGGAAGTGGCCTAATAGAAGCCATTCTGGCCGCAACAATTTTGGTTCCTATCGCTCTTTTTCTCCTTGACTTAACGGTCATGATTATCGCCAATTCGATGAACGACACTGCTGCAAAAAATGCAGCCAGAGCGGCAGCCAACCAACCTACTGGCGCAGCCGCCCACGCTGCAGCCCTGAAAGCATTGGCTAGCTTTCAAGCATCAGCCATCGTAAAAAGCCTTGAAATCAGTGAATTTGACTATCCGGCTAAAGGTGTTGGCTCAGTGTCAGTAGTAACAATAATGGAAGTTAAATTACCAGTGCCTGTGCCTGGTTTCGCCAGTTACAAATTTAAAGCTGGCGATGTGGAGCCAATCGTCGGCTCTGAGATACCACAGTAACCTATTAATTTGAATCTGCATTTTTGGAGGAACTAGGCCAATGAGAACAGTGGAGAGACGAGGCAAACAAGGCTCAGTAACAGCCTTTGCTGCAGTACTTGCATTGACACTCATGGTGCTTGGAATCGGCTTTATCATCATCTGCCTTTACATGGGCGGCCAAAGAGAAACCAAAAACGCCACAGATGCTGGTGCCCTAAGTGTGGGTAAAGAAGCGCTACACGAACCAAGCGTAATGCTCTCTCTCGCCGACAATCAGAAATGTTTCTTCGACTGCACCAATGACTCATTTAATAACAACATAATTGGTGATGGTAAAGTCAACCTCAATAGAATTAACCGGGTTTGGTCTAAAGCCTTGCTGATGGCGATTAATGCTAAAGCAGCCAGCATGGAGGGCAATGCCGGTAGCGGTGTGGGCAATGCCAGCAGCGCTGCCGGCGCAGCCCAAGAGTTAAGTGACGCCCTCGCCGATAAACTAACTACCGCCAACAACCTACATGGATTCTTCACCGACATTTCGACTAAAAACTCAACCAGAATGATCGGCGTCAATTCCCGTGCACAAGTACGCCCGGGTGCTGGCTGGCAAACATCATTAATGGATAGAGACGCTGAAAGTAATATTGAATTGACCGGCTCTCCATCCGACAATTTTTACTTACCTCCCGGCTTTAATCTGCCAGCGGCTAGCAGCACGAAATGCACTAGATCACCCATACCAGGTGCTGTTGCTAACACTTATTTTTTGAAAGGTTATACCCCGATAGAAGTACTCGATCGTAAATTCTGGCAGGTGCCATTCAAGTGGGACGACAAACCACACCTGGTATCAGGCACCACTTTCAATGCCGCCAAAGAAAGTGCCATACCAATAACTTGGGCGAAACCAGTTCCTAACGCCTTTTCTGTTGATGCCGAAGCAAAGAACCCTGGTGCCACAGCAGAAACAGCTATGTCTTGGGTCTTGAGCAATCCAAGGCACCCCTACAAACTAGCGGCACCACACTCGTTTTTACACATCAAAGTCGATGAAATGAAATGTCATTGGTATTTTTATCCATTGCCACCATTCAAAGTAGAATTTGGAGCGGCTCAAACCTATGACTTCAATGACTCACCCAAAAGCATGACCGGCACACCCATGCCAGGAGGTGGGGTGCTCTGCGCCCTAGTTAGTCCACCGGCACAAGTGATTGGTCTAGACATTGTCGGACGGTCACTAGACGAAGTTATCTTTGGACCACCACCAGGCAACATCAACAAAGTTGAAGGTTATATGGTCAACCGCGCCAACGAGATGATAAGCAAACCCGGTGTGACAATTACAGCGGCTAAACTTCACTCGGTCCTAGGTTCCGCATTAACGAGAGCCTGGCTGATTGCTGGCGAGAAAGACTTCTACTTATTTAGCAAAGATGGCGAAACACTTGAGTGCCAGCCCAAAAATCTAGCCCAGATTTTGGCACCATTGTGGATGCCTGCCATGATTAACAATACCCCCGACGGAAACGAAACCAAAATTATTGATGATGCTTTTATGCCAGGCGGCATACCTCTCCCTCACGTGCCAACTCCTAACTTCTTATGCTCACCTACGCCAGGCCTAAACTGGAGCTGGGTACTATGGGATAAAGATGTCTATTGGAAGCCAGGGACCGGCTACAATGGCTCTCTCGGTGACATTAGGGTAAAGCGCTGGAGCGAAGTTCACACCGTCGGTGTCTGCAATCCGCTTTAAAAGGAAAACTACATTGAAGCCCATATCAATCACTTTTTTAACAGTCGCCACGGGCCTTTTGCTGTTAGAGTTGGCAACACTACCTAAAGCCTTGGCACAGGACAAACCAAAGTCAGACCCAGCGACGGCAGCTGAAAACCTCAAAGTCGCCAAACAAAAATATGACTCTGTTTTAACAGCTGCTCACGTCAATATCAGCTCACAAATTCCTGTTAACTTTCCCGTACCACCATATACAAGCAATATAATTGGCACCAGCTTTATCAATTCAACTAAAGGGTCGCCCACAGCCACAGTCGGAATAACCACAAAAGATGCTCTAGACACTGTATTTCAGTGGTATCAGACAAAGTTAAGAGGAGCCGGTTGGACTCTCAATGTTGCCTCGCCAAAGTTAATTGCCAAACTGGGCAAGCAAGGTCAATTCTTGATGCTCGATGGCGAGAAAGAGAAGCAAGGAATCAAAGTCTTTTGTATGGTAGATCCTGTTAGCAAGGGAACAAAAGTGAACATTACTTGGCTCAAGAATAGATAAGGCTTATAACAATGGCAAGCGTCGACAAGCTATTGGGTGCTGTAATCGAAAAGCGCTTCAAGCTTGAAAGTGTGATTGGCCAAGGCGGCCTCAGCACGGTCTACAAAGGACATCATGAAACTGCGGGCTTCCCTGTAGCCGTAAAAGTTCTGCACTCAGATTATTCAGACACCGATGAGAGCCGTGAGCGCTTCAAGCGCGAAGCTGCCATTATCAATCATTTGAATCATCCGAATATTGTCCATATGTATTCATTCGGCTTTCTCTCCAATGAAACCGAGGGTCTCTCCCCGCAGTTTCGACCGGGCTCGGATCCCTTACCCTATCTTGTGCTGGAACACCTGTCAGGCTATGGTCTCGATGATATTCTTGATCAGCGCTATAAACTTTCAGAAAATCTCGCTTATCGCCTAGTGGCTGGAGTAATAGAAGGTTTGCAGTTTGCCCACGAAAGAGGCATCGTGCACCGCGATATCAAACCCAGCAACGTAATGGTGATTGACGAGCTAAGCGACGTTGACAAGTCTTATCCCGGGCCTTATTCGCAACATGTCAAACTGCTTGATTTTGGCATAGCTAAATGCAACGCCCATCACGACAAGAAACCAGCTGACCTAACACAGCCAGGGTTTGTCTTTGGCAGCCCCCTATATATGAGCCCCGAACAATGCAAAGGCCAAGAAGTAGATCAGCGCTCAGACATCTACTCACTCGGTTGCATGTACTACGAAATGCTCAAGGGGGAGCCACCATTTAAAGGTGAAAGTGCTGTCCATACTTTTGCCATGCACCTTTACGAAAAGCCAGTCACTCTGCCTATAGGCAAAGGCGATGGCTTGGTGTCGCAAGAATTGAACGACATCATTATGAAATGCCTTGAAAAAGAAAGAGAAGCTCGATGGCTCTCAGTCAGCCAACTGCGACAAGCCCTAAAAGACCTTTACAAATTCTAAAATAAGGCCCTATAGGTGGGCGGGAATACCTTGTAAGCGCAGGAGGTCAACAAGCTGCGACCCTTCAACTAACTGCAACGGCTTACCATCGGCAAACTGCCAGGCGTCGGCACCAAGCTTGCTGGTTGTAACAAGAATCGCTTTGCTAGCTCCCTCGTGTTGCATGGCACCATAGAGATCACGCACGCAAGAGACAGGCACAGTGCGCTTATACCGTTTGGCCTGAATGACAATTTTGCCACCAAGAATTGGTCGCTTATCTAAGGCGACAATATCAATGCCACCATCATGAGAGGCCTTGGTCAGTTGAGTTTCAAGACCCATCCGTGCAAGCAGGTTAGCAATGAGATGCTCGAATTCAACAGGATCAATAGACAATAAATCAAGCGAGCTATCGGCCGCAGTAATATTCTTTTTGGAATTTTCTTTGGTACTTGCAGTAGTGCGCAAAGGTTGTATTGCACTAATCGGAGTGCTTGAATAAATAGAAACAGCAGCTGAGTCGGTGCCCAAACGCGCCCCCAGCTTACGCAAACAAGCCATTTTATCAACCCGAGAAATATCAAGCATGGCCAAATCTTCGCGAGTGACTCTAACAGAGAGCAAGCAGCCGCGCTGGTCTTTTCCAGTCTCCGGAACTAGAATCTGAGCAAAGGCATTGAAAATCACACTATCGAGAGCACCGGCCCGATCGTTCAAAAGAGCATCAGCAGCCATGCGCAAGGCCCATGAGGCAAGAAACTGACGATACTGACCACTGCGGTCTTGCTTGCTAGCCTCAAGATAACGCACACTCATAGAAGACTTAGTGAACTTTGCCCCTTTATGCTTAGGGATTATGTCAAAGCCTGGTGCCTCGGCATCAATCACCAACTCTCGTTCATGAGCAGCATAGGCAAAAGACAGACTATGTTCAAAAAGCTGAGCGATGGCTGACTTAGTAAAGAAGAGCTGATAATATTTGCAAACGGCTTCAGGTTTCATTGCCAAATAACTGGCCTTGAACTTAGCACCATTGCTTTCTTTAAATTTGCGACGAGCCTCGGCTTGAGCCAGGGCACTGCGAGCCTTGCTTTGTCGCCTAGAACTGGCAATATTAGAGGTCACACGGCGCTTCTTTTCGCCGAATGGGCCCCCTAGATATAAGTTAGCCGCCGTAGCAAGAAAGGAGGCAATCGCCATAGATGTATGCACTGGAACAAAAGCTGCAGCCAGCAAATACAAAATCACCCAAAGCGGTACACAGACTAGAGTGGCAATAAAATAGCTGGTAATTTCATGATTCAGCCTTGGCAAAAGAGCACGAAAATTATTAGGGAAACTCTGAGTTAGGCTTGGTCCCCGAGCAACATAAGTTATAAGCGCTGCACAGACTACTGCGGCAAAGGCAGCAGCAATCTCAATATGTTTGGCACCATATAACTCAAAAGCACCAAAAGTCAAAGTAAAGAAGGCTGGCAGCAAGACAACAGAAGCGACAAAGGCGGTAGGCCAATTGAAGCATGTAATTATGTCGCTGCTAATATCGCTGTTAATACCAGCATTAATACCAGAGAATCTAGAACTACTACGCGAAGCCGACTGCGCATGTAGGTTGCAAAGAGATTCAATAGACTCTTGTATCTGCAAGTTATACTGTTCTACTTCTTCAGAAGTATTAAGCCTTTGCTTAGATCTAGAGCTAGTCGAAGTCGAAAGCAATTGACTGTTCCCTTAAATATCACCCGCACCAAAGTCATTATGCCCGCATAACATGTGATTACAACTGACTTTCAGACAATTGCCAGATCTAAAGTAATTACCAGACACTGAGAGCTTGATGCGATAGCTGAAGTTCGAACAGTTTCTTAACCTCGCAACCCAATGCTTTAGCTGCCAAAATAACTATCTTTCAACAGGAGTCTCTAAATGGTCATCATCTATACCGTCTATCACATTGTAGGCATCCAAGTTTCGATGAACTGCATTAGCTGGTGCGAACATCAATAGACACGGATAATCGGTTTTATATTCGACAATATAGTTTCCGTCAGCTTTTAAAAAAAGCCAAGCCAGAGTATATCCATAGCGTTTACTATCTTGGTAGCCAAACGTAGACCCAGCAGAATAGTGCTCCTTGTACTTACTGGGTTCTCCAATAAAACTAAGGCCTTGCTCCACACCATTCTTATCTCTGACAGTCACATTTACAGCCGGATTTGATTCTTCGTTCAACAAACCTAACGAATTCCATTTGGGAAATACCCATATCCAGTACGCACCATGTTTCAAATCAAGGGCATACTTTCCAGACGCAAACAGCTTGTATGTTCCCGTCACATGGCTAGGACTACTAGCCATGGCAATTCCCAGCAACAGTAAGATTCCAATTACAAGAATTGTCTTTCCGGATCTAATGCTTGCCTCCAATAATCTTGCAGAGATCTACTAGATCAAGAACCACTCAATTACAAGAATAACAAACTCAACCTAAATTGATCTTAGCCGAATGACAAATTTATAGATATCACTTCAACTCAGAGTTAAGTATGTTAGCAAGACGGGCACCAGCTAGAGCCACTCTTCGCTTGGCCACCTTCACTGCTGATTTCTTATACGCCGGTGTCAACTTCTCAACTCTATCGGTAACACCAACTGGGGCAACGTATACTTTGCTCTTGCACAAGGCAAAACTTTCTTTCACCCATTTACTTACTTGTAAGTCCTTAGCTTGTTTAGAAGAACTTACGGGCAGAGTGGAGATGAACGACACGACCTGAGCTGGGTTACGCTCAGTGCCAAGCACTTCGTCCCAAAAGCTATGCAATAGTGTCGGTGGATCAGTATCATAAATTTTTACTGCATTGCCACCACTATCACCAGCAGGCAACCCCTTGGTAATACGATTAATGCAGTGCAGTGGCTGATGCAAATCACCAACAAGATGCAACAACCAATTGAGATCATACGACTTAAGCTGATCAGCGCTATCAGAGGCTAACGTAGCGCGACAGACAGCAATCTGTGTTTCACCATTTGGGGTAGGCACAGGCAATAGCTTTGTCTGGTCAGGACTAAATGGCAAATCAACAAAGTGCCAATACTTATGCAAAAATTTGTCGCTATAGCCTATGTTCAAGCTTGACGTAATACCGTCTGGACGATAGCCTTTGTCTAATCCGTCAGGTTTATAGCTGGTATCACCTTTAATGGCGTCAGGCCAAGTGGCAGCAAGCATAAATAACATCATATTTTTCTCGTTCTCTGTCAAATCAGAACGAAATGTTGAAAGCCAAGCTGAACAGCTCGGATTAAGCCTCACAAGTTGATCGGCCCGCTTGCGCACAGCAGGTTTCAGCTGCCTGTATGCAATACCTGCCACGGCCATATGGCCAAAATCATCCCAGGCCAAAACTGAATTTGGCACCATTAATAGTATCGAAATGCTGACTAGACAAGAAGCGAAAAAACTTTTGTTCATTTTTCCAGGCAAAAACGAAGTATTTACTAATGCAATATTCTAGCAGCAAGACTTATCGCTATTAAAACAACTGAGAAGGCGGCTCATAAGGGCCGCCTTCTCTATTATTCTCAGGAATTCAGCTTACTTGCGCACAGCTTCTTCACCGGAGCGCGTAATATCTTTAGCGCCGCCGTTCTTGAAAATTTCCTCAGCTTGCTTGGCTTGATCCCCATTTTCAGTGTGCACTGATAGAAGAATGTTGCCATCGCGCAACTTACCTTCATACTGCTTGGCTTCATACTCTGGCATGCCTAAACCAATTAAGCCACCAGCTACTCCGCCACTAGCAGCTCCAATAGCAGCTCCACTAAGAGCAGCCATAATCGGTCCAGCTGCTACAAATGGGCCAACACCAGGAATAGCCAAAGCGCCGATTCCAGCCAGCCAACCCAAAGCGCCACCTAGAACAGCTCCTGATGCGGCACCAGTAGATGTGCCTTCCGGAGCTTTGCTATGCTTCTCTGTACCGAGATCGCGTACGCCGCTTCTGTCTGGCATCAATACTGAAATATCAGTATTGAGAAATCCAGCTGATTTCAGCATATCAACGATACCTTCTGCTTGTACCTCTGTGGGTACAATACAAATTACTGCTTGTTTCATGGTTTCTCCAATAGTTGTTTGCGTTGCCATCAGTGACTAGAGACCTTCTAGAAAGTTCCCAGCCGCACATTGTCAACAGCTAGACAAAAAAGCGAAACTTTTTTCTATAAGAGCAAATTGACTGTCGATCTTTGCCCAATCAGCCTCAGCAATAGCCTTCTCTAGCTCCACACAAGCATTTTGCTCCTCCGTAATATAAAAGGGTAGGCACAACCCCTTGAGGCGATGGGCAATCGCCTTGACGTCAGCTAAGCTGCGAGAAGCTATGGCTCTGCCTAGCTCTATTGAGGTCTGCGCCACCCCTTGCACGAATTCATTCATCAACTCCTCAGCTGTATCTCTATCCATCGAACTTTCCCATTCAGCAAATGTCTGACGATACTTTTTCATGATCGATTCAGTACTATTGGCATCTTGAACAGCACCAGAAACAGCAGAACTGAGCCAGCGGCGCAATATAGTCTCTAACTTTTTCATATTTACAGGCTTGGTTAAGTAGTCATCCATTCCCGCAGCTAAACATTGGTCTCGGTCACCACTCATAGCCTGAGCTGTCCGAATGGCCCTCGTAGCCTGAAAACCATCCATTTCAGGCATCTGACAATCCATAAATATTAGAGAGTAGCTCGAACTACAAACAGCCTTAATTGCCTCTATGCCATTGGAGACAACAGTCACAGAACAACCTAGCTCTTGCAGCTGGAGAAGAGCCAATTTTTGATTGACAGGGTGATCTTCTACTACCAATATTTGTCGACTATTGAACCTAACTGGCACGGGGCCAAGAGTTTGAGAGGGTGGAACAAGCTCAAGTCCACTTCCAGAACGAATAGCGGCCAAACAAGAAAATAATCGATTTTCTTTTATTGGTTTTCTCATACAGGCAACAAACCGCTCTGAATAGCCCCGCCCAATCCACACAAGAGGCAGCCTATGCTTATCAAGCGAATCAGCAAAGGCTACGGCGTCAGCCAGGGCATTACCATCAACTAGAACAAGATCATAATTGTCTTTGTTCTGCTCAAGCAGTTCTGCGGCCTGAATATAGCTTGACGCAGAACTAAAAGTAAGACCCCAGTCCTGACAGTATGCCGCGAGCACCCGGTTGAATCTGACAGATGAATTGACCAAGAGCAAACGCAGCCCATACTGACATTGGTATATGCACCGAGAAGCAACTGCCCTTGCCTAACTCGCTCTCTACATCAATATTGCCACCCATCATTTTTACCAATCTCTTTGAGATTGAAAGACCTAGACCAGTGCCACCATACTTGCGTGTAATTGATCCATCACCCTGAGAAAACGGCATAAAAAGACTCTCAATAGAGTCGTGACTCATGCCGATACCAGTATCCCTAACTACAAAATGAACTAGGCGAGTAGAGCCTACGCCATCTGGCAATTCATGAGCAGGATCGACAGTAACCTCAATCAATACCTCGCCATCACTTGTGAATTTGATGGCGTTGCTCAATAAATTAACCAGTACCTGACGCAATCTAATGGCATCTCCACATAGAAGAAGCGGAGCATCAGCTACTACATATGAGAACAGCGAAACTCGTTTCTCAGCAGCTGCCTCAGCAAACAATTCAGTGCTCTCTTCCACCAATTCCAGCAGATTGAAAGGGGCACTGACTAGTTCTAATTTGCCAGCCTCAACCTTAGACAAATCAAGAATATCGTTGATCAAAACCAACAAGCTTTCGGCAGAAGTATTAATAGTATTGACCATATCCTGCTGTAGAGGCTCAAGATTGGTGCGCCTGAGCAAATCACTCATACCAATCACAGCATTCATTGGCGTTCGTATCTCATGACTCATATTAGCCAAAAACTCGCTCTTAGCCTGATTGGCTCCTTCTGCTGCTTCTTTGGCTAGGCCCAATTCTGCCGTGCGCTGCAAAACCCGATCTTCAAGCTCAAGATTGAGGGCGCGCAGGGTCTCAAACAGTAGAACATTCTCGAGGGCTGTGACAATTTGAGCACAAAGCATTTGCAAAAGCTCAATACGATCTGCCGTAAACAGGCCCGGAGCGAGGTTGTTCTCCATATACATAAGCCCAAGCAACTTTGATTGCTTAGCGATAGGAATACACAAAGCAGAGCGAGTCTTAACCAATTTAAAATAAGGATCTCGACCAAAAAGGGTATCACTGGTAGCATCAGTCACAGCCACGGTTTCTAAGGTATGACGAACATAATTTATTAGTGAATGAGGAAGCATCTTATAGCCTTGCAACGGCAAGCCTTCGACTCTACTACTGCTGCTTGCCCTTGAGTGCACCACAAGTTTATCATCTCTATGCAACACTAGAATGGCATGCTGTGCGGCCGCCGACTCGACCATGACCCGAAGCAGAGTATCAAGAAGCTTATCAAGCTCGACTTCTTTTGATATTGCTTGAGCAGCCTTAAAAACAGTCATCAAATCCAGAGACCAAATCGGAGTCAACGCCGGCCTAAGTTCTGGATAAGTATCATCGAGCTGTCTTATCTTGGCATTGGCATTCCAGCGAGAATAGACACCCCGAGCCTCTCTTAAGTAGGCAAAACCAGCTTTCATCAATTGCCTAGCCAAACAGTATTTGCCAGCCAATTCAAAAGCCAATGCCTCAATCTGAATAAAGCCACTAGATTGAGCAGCACCTATAGCTTGCTCGTAGAGTAGCAATGCCTGAGCGTCTAAACCCCTAATACGAGCAGATTCGGCAGCTACCAAATAATACTTACCAGAAAAATTGATTGCACCGTCTGTCGCCCATTGTCTAAGTTGCAACAGATGCTGATCAATCTTAGCCAAATAATCAGCCTGCTCAGCAACGTCCACATGATCGTAATTGGCCGCCATAGCTAGTGCCATATAGAACCAATACTCACACTCCCCAGCAAAAGTGATGTGGGCCCAAAGAAGCGGCTCTGCTTTCTTGGCCATCGCTAAAGAACGGCTAAAGTCGCCTTCTAGGTAATAAATCTGAATCATCAGCACCTGGTAGAGGGCCGCCAACAAAATATTGTCCTGAAAAATACCCGCCTCATACTGATCGTCAGAAAGCAATTCAAAACCGCTAGGTAAAGGCTCCTCAGAAAGCCGGTAAGCAATCCTGCTGAAAATACCGGCAGTATGGCAAAGTACACTATTCGCCTTATTTAG
>LNEX01000155.1 GCA_001464165.1 bacterium Ga0077546 | reverse complement strand
AGAACGAACGGCGGTCTCGGCGGCAACCTCTAAACACTGCCGAGCTGGAACTAAGCCATCAGTCCAGAACGAAGTCATTGCAGTGAGAAACTGTAACCGCGCCAGGTAACCATCAAGACCACACTTCTCAGCCAAATCACAACTGAGAGCGGCAAAGGCGCGGGCTTCACTATATTGACCAAAGAGACGAGGTAAAGTAGAGCCAAACTGTGCATAACCTAAGCATGAGCTGTCGCAATTACCAAACTTTAGACTGCTAGCCACTATACGACAGCCGCCAAGAAAGAATAAATTGCGATCAACAATCATAGTGGCGCTGTTGAGGGTCTGAAAGAGATCTACCGTTGTTAAACCAATAGGATCGCTCATCAAAGGCAAGTCAATTAATTCTTCGATTGACCTTGCACCAATGGCATGCCAAACAGCTTGATATTCTTCGTCGACTTGACCCCGATCCGGACTAGGTGAAACCTCAACCCCCAACAAACTCAAACCCTGCAAACAGTGGTCCACAGCCTGATTGTAGGCTGATCTACAAATGCAAATTTCAGCTAACATTCGATAAACGTTTGCTTTCTCAATAGCACCTTCGGCACCGGGCAGGAGCTGGACAAATTTCTCTTGAGCCAGAGCGAACTCTGCCATTAACCAATAGCATTGAGCTTGGGCAAAGCGTAAGCTATATAACAATAAATGATTTTCATTGCTATATAGCTCATCTGTTCTAGTTGATTGCTCTAATGCAGTAAGACAGGCTAAGCCAGATTCAAAATACTGCAAGGCCGAAGAATAAGCCGTATTCTTCTGGGCTTTCCGCCCGGCCATAAGATTCAACTGCGCCAAGCGTAGCCTCTCAGCGGGTGCAGCGACTAAATGGGTAGCAAGATTGTATTGATTTACCAGCTCAAAGATAGACTGTTCAAGCTCTTCATGGGAAAGTTTTGAAAAAATCAGTCGAGCAATACGTAGATGTTCTAGTGCTTTTTGCTCTTCGTTGATCAAAGCATAAGAAGCTTGCTGCACTCGATCGTGCAAGAACCGGTAAGAGTCTTTCTGCAAGAGCAAAAGACCAGCCTTTGTCACTTCGAGCAAAGCACTTTCCATCTCGACTGGCTTCATACCAAGAACACTAGACAGAGCCTCTAAATCTCCGTGATTCCCGAGACAAGAAGCTACCTTCATAAGCTCAGACGCCAGAGATGGCAGTTTGCGTAATCGACTAATAAGCAGATCAACAACATTGTCGGCATACTGTAAGGCTGTAACAGAGCTAAATCGAATGAGATTTTCTTGATGAAGTATCTGTAAAAACTGAATGGCAAAGAAAGGATTGCCTTCTGTTTTTCTATAAATCAAGCTAGTCAACTCTCTGGCACTTTCACCACTAACGCGCAGAGTGTCTGACACTAACTGATTGAGCGAGTCAAGAGAAAGGGGATCTAAAGCAATACTGTTGAGCTTAATTTCTTCATTACTAGTGAACACATCGGCAAACATATGAGTGAGTGGGTGGTCAACGCCCACCTCATTGTCACGATATGAGCCAATCAAAAGCAAGCTAAGATCTTCTCCATCGAGCACCAAGCTCTTGATCAGCTGCAATGTATCAGCATCAGCCCACTGCAAATCGTCAAGAAAAAGCACAAGTGGATGTTCAGGTCTGGCAAAGACTTTTATAAACTGCCTAAAAATAGCTTTGAATCTTTTGGATTCATCACTACCTAGCTCAATAACAGAATGCTGTTTCCCCATTAGAAGTTCTAATTGGGGTATTAAACGAACAATTAAACCAAGACCAGAGCCAAGCTCTTCCTGCAATTTTTGTGTCCAATAAGCAATCTGCTCTTCACTCTCAGTGAGAATGTATTGCACCAATTCTTGAAAGGCCAGGGTAATGGTAGCAAACGGAATATCACGCTTGAGCTGATCAGATTTACCGCAGAGAGCAAACCCCCATTGGCGAGCAAGTGGCTCATACAAACTACGCACTAACGCTGTCTTCCCGACACCTGAATAGCCACTGACAAGAAGTAATTCAGTACGATTTGACCGGAGCATATGCTCGAATGCCTGTTTCAAAACAAGCAATTCATTCTCGCGACCATAAAGTTTTTCAGGCATAGACAAAGTTTTCGGCCTATCCATAGAACCTAAAACAAAGCCACTTAAAACGCTACCCTGACTACTATCCAATAATTTCTCGATATAGGCCAAATCGTAAAACAAACCAGCGGCAGTCTGGTAGCGTTCATCAGGACCCTTGGCTAACAGCTTCATCACTAAATCAGAAAGAATCAAAGGTACATTCAAACTGAGTGAGTGAGGAGATTCTGGTAACTGTGAAAGTTGCGCATGAACTAATTCGAGAGCATCATCAGATTGAAATGGTGGGCTACCAGTCAACATCTCATAAAAAATCACACCGAGTGAATAAAGGTCACTTCTAGAATCAACAGCACAATTCATCCGGCCAGTCTGCTCTGGTGACATATAGCGCAGTGCACCGCGCAAACGAGCCGGTCGAATCAACTCAACCTTCGACTGTTCTATCAAATTGAGCTCACTGGCCTTGCCGAAATCAACAAGTGTCAAGCCGGCAAAGCCAGCGTTAGTAACGATATTGGCAGGACAAAGCTCACAATGCACGATGCCCTGTTCGTGAATTAGCTGCACCGCCCGCACTAGCCTCACCGCGGCAATCATAAAAGACTTGAGGGCAATTGGTCCTGCAGCTTCAGCAAGAATCTCGGACAAAGTCTGAGAACCAGCATCCTCCATTACTAGAGCCGTAAATCCTCCTGCACTTTGAAGATCTAGAACATTCATGACTCCGTCAAGCTTGCGTCCAAAAAGCAACTTGTGCACCTGACGCAATCGCTCAATATCGCTGTCTCGAGGTTTTCCGGTCAGTGGTAGCTTGAGGGTGACAAAGGCAGCATTCTTGCTGGAATAGACGCGATAAACTGCATAACGATTACCCTGGCACAGCAAGGTTGGTTCGCTAAAATCAATGAAAGCATTGAGCGCAAAATCGGGCAGATGCAATTCGTTAGTAAATTCCTTACTGCACATTAAGCATCCCGTTTCACGAGAGAAATTTGTAGCTCTAAGGATACCTAGCCATGGTACAGCTATATTCCTCAATGATATTAGAATTTAACCGGTTTTGACAGCCTCAAGCCAAAGATAGAACAGGCCCAAGCGCCCAGAAGAAGAGGGAGAGACAAATCAAGAGCTCTTGTTTTGATATTTTGGCCCTGACGCTGTTATCATTTCTGCCTAGTCTTTTATTAGAGTGCACAGACTAGCGCTGTAGACCTTTTGTTCAATATCTCCACTGGCAACCCTTGAAACCATCGAAAAGGCAAAAAGACCAGCCGACGTTCTAATTGACGTCAAAAAATTGGAAAAAGCCTATTTCGAAAATAAGCCAGATTTTGCGGAACCAGCTCAACGGGTAATATTCGGCACCAGTGGCCACCGAGGCACTTCGACAAATGGCACTTTCACTGAAGCTCATATTCTCGCCATCACGCAAGCAGTCTGCGACTATCGCAAGGCCCAAGGAACCGATGGGCCGGTGTTGTTCGGCAAAGATACCCATGCTCTCTCAGGTTTAGTGCAAGCAACGGCCTTGGAAGTCTTAGCTGCCAACGATATGGAAGTACTGATTGCAGCAAATGACGGAATCACAGCGGTTCCAGTAATCTAAAGGGCTGTGCTCAACTACAACCGCGGTCGCAAAGAACACTTAGCAGATGCCCTCATTTCTACCCCTTCTCACAATCCACCTGCCGATGGCGGTTTCAAGTACAACCCACCAAACGGTGGCCCAGCTGATACTGACGTTACGACCTGGATTCAAAATCGGGCCAATGAACTCCTTAAAAATGGAAACAACGAAGTCAAACGAATACCCTACGAAACTGCTATCAAGGCCAAAACCACTCACACTACTGATTTCATCACTCCATATGTACGCGATCTAGCCCAAGTGATAGATATGCAAGCGATTGCCACTGCCAAGCTCAAACTCGGAGTTGACCCCTTGGGCGGAGCGTCAGTCGTACTGTGGGAGCCTATCAATGCCATGTACAACATTGACATAGAAATCGTCAACAAAAAAATTGACCCTCAGTTTGCCTTTATGCCACTTGACCATGATGGCAAAATTCGCATGGATTGCTCCAGCAAATTTGCCATGGCCAATCTGGTCAAATTGAAAGATCAGTTTCAAGTAGCTTTCGGCAATGACCCCGACGCTGATAGACACGGTATTGTCACACCATCGGCAGGCCTAATGGACCCCAACCACTATCTCGCCGTGGCCATAAACTACTTACTTACTCATAGACCAGATTGGCCCATTAATGCGGCTGTTGGTAAAACACTCGTGAGCAGTTCGATGATTGACCGAGTAGTGAAAGATTTGCAGCGGGTATTGTGCGAAGTGCCCGTAGGATTCAAATGGTTCTCTGCAGGACTTTTCGCCAGCACATTCTGCTTTGGTGGTGAAGAAAGTGCCGGAGCAACTTTCTTGCAAAAAGATGGAGCACCGTGGACTACCGACAAGGACGGCCCAGCCATGGCTCTTTTAGCAGCCGAAATGCTGGCAATCACAGGCAAAGATCCAGGCCTTCACTATCAAGAGTTAACAGCAAAATTCGGCACCTCCTATTACAAGCGTGTCGATGCTCCTTCCAGCATGGAAGAAAAAGCGGTACTGTTAAAACTCTCGCCTGATGCCGTCCACGCTACAGAGCTAGCAGGAGAGAAAATCGAAGCGAAGCTAACCAAAGCTCCCGGTAATGATGCCGCCATTGGTGGCTTAAAAGTAGTTACCGCCAACGGCTGGTTTGCCGCTCGGCCATCAGGCACAGAGAACATCTACAAGATCTATGCCGAGAGCTTGAAAGACGCAAACCACCTCGACACCATCATCAAAGAAGCGCAAGAAATTGTCAGCGCCACTTTGGCGGGCGAAAAATGCTGCCCCTAATCTATCTGGCCCGTCACGGCGAAACAGCATGGTCTCTGACGGGCCAGCATACCGGCTTGACAGACATCGCACTGACAGAAAATGGCGAACAGCAAGCAATTAAATTAGGCACCCGATTGAAGGGTCTCAAATTCGCCAACGTTTTTTGCAGCCCTCTTCAAAGAGCTAGACGCACAGGAGAACTAGCTGGTTTTGGCGCCGAGATTGAAGTTCTCGACAATCTTAGTGAATGGCACTATGGCGCATACGAAGGCTTGACGACAAACGAAATATTGAAGACTCGTCCAGATTTTGTACCTTTCCGCGACGGCTTCCCTCAAGGTGAGGCCGTCGAAGAAATAGGAGCCAGAGCTGATCTAGTAGTGCAGCGCCTTAAAGCTGAGACTGGCTCTGCCATGACTAATATTTTGATTTTTTCCCACGGGCATATGCTGCGCTTTGTCGCCGCGCGTTTCTTAAATCTGCCCAGCTCTGATGCCAGAATTTTTAATCTTGCGACAGCCTCAATCAGTATTCTAGGCTTCGACCATAATTTAACTGAACCGGTGATCAAACTCTGGAACGACGATAGGCACTTGCTGTAAAAGTTCTATCCCCGTCCGCAAGCAGGACATTGGTCTTGAGCTTTCTTGGGCGTTTGTTTGGCCTCTAAGGTCGGGTCAACTGATTGGTTTGGTTTAGTAGAAGGCTCGACGTCACTGCCAACCGACTTGTCTTTGCCATTCTTGGCGGACGACTTGGCTTGGGCTGGCTTGACCTTCTTGCTATGGGCCTGAACCGGGGCAAGAGGCAAAGCCAGACCACAAACCAGACTTAAGCCTAAAGCTGCACTCAATTTGTCTTTTATTGCAGATGGCAATTTCACAAGTTTTACTCCTCCAGAAGGTTTTTCTATTGTAGAGGCGGGAACTTATTTTAGCCAAAAGAGACATATAGACTACTCATCTAAGAAACTGCAGTAGCAAAGGGGAAGCGAAATGGCCTTTATAGAAGTTATGCCGGTGACCGGCGGAAAGCATTTAATAAATACCAAGTACATTGTATTTATTGAAGAAGACAATCTCTCTGGCTGCATCATTCATCTAAAATATGGAGCAGAAGGCGGTGCCCTAAAAAGCGTGCATACAAAAGTATCGTTGGCCAGTGTATCATCTGATATTTGCAAAACAGCCGTTGGCACAGTCACCTAGGTAGTCATCAGGGAACGAGTTAAAGGATACGTGTTGCCAAGGACAGTCGAGACTAAGCTCATAACGATTTTGACACTGCTCACTCTTAGCGCCTTGCTAGGAAATGCAGAAGCAGCAACACCAAGCACTATGAAAAAATTCGAAGTGCGCTACGTTGCTGATGATATAGAGCCATCTTCGTTCGGCGCGCAACCACGCACTTGCTACCGTGCTGGTGACTCTTACGGCCGAGTTGAAGAAGCGCCAGACAGGCCACTGGGCCTACATGGTCTAATCATTATTGCTGCTCCCGACGTTTGGATGATCAATTTACTTGATTCAAGCGGCAAACACATTGTCCATAAAGCATCCCCAATTAAAGCTCGTATGCCAATACTAGCTTCAGGTCAAAAAGCTTTCACCGATTTAGAGTTTGGCAAAGAGCTGCAGTTCTTTACCGACAAAAATATTAGCGCCACAGACGGCCCCACAATCGCTGGAGCTAAAACTAAAGCTTACAAGTATAGTGAATCATCGATTGATGCAGAGCTGCTTATCAACAAAGAATCTGAGCCCCTCACACTGACAATATCAACTCCACAAGGCAAACGCACCCTAGTTTATTCATCGTACAAAACGCTGCCATTTGACCCGAACAAATTTAAACAGCCTGACAATATTTCGTTTTCCGAAATCAACTACGACGATGCAAAAGTCGCTAGCGAAAAAGGAGCAGTGAAGCTACCAAACTTAAAAGCGCCTGAACCTAAGGACGCAGACCAAAGCGAAGAAGATCTTGAAGATGCTACTAACGAAAAAGCCTTAGCAAAGAGCAAATTAGAGAAGAGGGCCGAGGCAGAGAGCCACTACGGATCTGATAGCAATGGCACCTCTATGCGCGAACCGAAAGAGGCACCAAAAGCCCTGCGCAGCTCGAAAGATCTTTGGCAATGGATGACCTACTACTATCTTTCCCCGGCACCAGATCTCACCCCGGCGGCAATGCATTTGCTCGAAGAAGAAGATGCCTTCGACAAAGAAAACGCCCTGCCGCCCATTTCTTCTTTTCTTAGCCGGGTATTTTTGCAAAACCCTGAGAAAATTCAACAGTGGGTAAGTCAGGCTCAAATTACAGAAGAGCATAAAAAAGAAGCGCTCCCGCTAATTCTAAGACTGACCCGTTTGCCAGCGGCTATAGCCGAAGCCGAATCAATTGAAAAAACTATCCCAAGCGCCGAGCGCGTAATTACTCACTTAGACCTTTCGCCTGACAAACTAGACACTTTCTACATTTCCTCAGCTAGTGATCTAGACATGCTTTGGGGCTGTTTCTTAGCCACTGGAGACAGACGCTATGTAAGCAAGATCATTTCTACTGTTCCTTGGTCTAAAAAGCTCACTGGCAGCATCAACAAGATTGCTATCGGGGCCGCCGCAGTTTGGTCGCTAACATCAAATGCACAGCAGCACAAGCTAGTTTTGCAAATCCTCAAAGAAGAAAGTGCCGCTAAGCCTGAGCTGCAATACGATTTGAACAAGATAATAGAGAAAGCCGAAAAGGCTATCTAATCTATAGGTTAGACCACGAAATTCAAAATTTCATCGTAGCGCGCAGCCACCGCTGTGATTAACTCTTGGGGCAAAGTGCGGTGGAACTTATCTTGAATAGGTGGCTTGAGAGAACGATTGACCATTTCTTCGTACTCGGCTGGCAAACTAGTACCATAATGCGCCCAGATAAACTGAATACCGCGCGAAGCAGCAACCATGCCATCTTTTGCCAGACTATCGCCGACAAAGAGACACTCTTGAGGGAAGACTTCAAAATCTTCCAGAATTTTATCTAGGCCGTGAGCACACGGTTTTTCGTATGACTGCGGCAAAATGTGCAGAGCCGTCTTCAAATTGGCCGTAGACTCTCTCAATTGCTGCACACGCTCGCGGCCATGGGCTAGCGAAATAGGATGGAAAACATCGTCTTTGTCCGGCTCAACGGTTTCAAGTGAATAGACAGCATCAAGTAGACCATCAAAAACTTGCTGATTGCGCACTCGCGCCATATATTCTGGAGCGTCACTGAGAGCGACAATCTTGACACCGCGACTCTTTAGCTCAGATAGAGTATCGAGCACTCGTGGATAAGCGTGCAAATACTTAGAGCGATTATGGTCTAAAGCCTGCCAAAATGGTTTGACGTACTCTTCAGTAAAAGTCTCTGGATCCTTTGCAAAGTATGACCAAGCGAAGCTTGTCTCTTCCAACAACCAAGGGTATTCGTGACTACCCCGGCGCTCAATAATATGCCCTATATCTTGCGCTAATTCATGAGCAGGCTTTTTAGAACGACTGCTAAGATCACGCAAAAAATCTCTCATGGCCGGGACGAAATAGTCCCAAAATGAGGCCAACGTTCCGTCTACATCAGTAATTACAAGCTTTGTTTTTACCGAGTTATATCTGTTGTTGCCACTGAGTGTGGCCTGTTTCGTTTCGTACATAATTTGATGTCTCCCGCTGTAGCGAGTCATCACTAACAATTCTTGGTTGTATCTAGAATAGTAATAACTCAAAGCGATCAGGGCGAGGGGCGGGCCCTCCGAAACTCAGGTTAGACGCAGGTCGCCATGATGACAAGCATTTGTTACACAGGTAAATTTGCTGATATTTTTCTTCACGAAATTCACAATCGCGCTATAGCCCACCCAGACAACATTCCGAGACTCGCACTACTGACGGTGCGCTGCAGTTTTGACGAAGCTAAATGAATTTATGTAAGTTTTCCTTACACTTCGGGAACCTATGAAAATCTCTAATACAGCCAATAGCTGTGTAACCAGGTTCGGCTATAATTACTTCGTGAAAAGAAGAAATCCAGCGTTTTGTATAGTCTTCTCTATCTTAAATTTGCTGCTAGCAAACGGCAGACAAGCTATGGCTGCTGACGAACGCTTCAGCCAAGCAGAGACTTACTACTCTCAAAGAAATTATAATGCGGCAGAAAAGCTACTTAAAGAGGTTTTGGCAGCCAATCACAACCACAGCGCTAGCCTCTATTTATTGGGCAATATCTATGTTTTACAAAAGCGTCTAGACGAAGCTGCACAAGTCTATCGAGTCTGCGTCAAATCTGGTGCCGATACCAGACCGGGCCAATACGCGGCCATGGCCTTGAGCCAAATGGCAGAAGCCAAGAAAAATAGCGGTGTAGAGAAGCTCCCTCTCACAACAAACACTAAGCTAGCAACCCCGCTAGCAGCCAAACAAGAGGAAGAACGCCAGAATATCTTGAAGGCACAAAGTGAAGCCATAGCACGCAATCAAAGAGACTTTAAGATTCAAGCCGACAAGCTCACCATAGAAGAAGAACAACAAATCGAGCTTGCCCCCTCTAACCAGGCCGAGTGGCGTAATACAGAATATAGGCTGGTGCGCGAAAATGCAGTGGCACAGATTAAGCAAGAATTCGAAGCAAAGAAAAAAGCACTCAAAGAAATATACGACCGCAAAGAAAGCGCTATCAATTTAGAGTTCAAGAGACGCCTCGCCCCTTTTGATGCTGACTGTTCTTTTGCACTGGCTTAATAGCAGCCATAAGCTCGCTGCTGTTGACAACACCGTCGGCGATAGCCAAGCCTAGCGAGCCCCCAAAGAAACGCCCCTTAATTGAGCGGGCCAGAGATTTGGCAACCCACGGCAAAGTTGAGCAAGCCAAAAGCCTACTCGACAAAATATTGGCAAAAGAGCCGCGTAATGCAGAAGCCTGGTATCTCATGGGCTATGTCTATCAAGACATGTCTATTATGGATGGCGGCAACAAACTAGCGAAAGACTGCTATCTCAAGACAATCTCAATAGATCCAGACTACAGCGCGGCTTATCGAAAACTTGGCGAAGTCGCTGGTATAGACGGCAACTGGCAAGAATCAATCAAATTTTGCACCAAGGCCCTTGCCTGTAAAAGCCCAGACTTGCGATCATATAAGAGCAGAGCTATTGCCAAAAGCAACTTACATTTAGACAAAGAAGCACTAGCTGACTTTGAACTTTACAAGAGAGAGATGCCCTTGCAAGCCAACAGCCCCCGAGGGATGGGAACAAGCCATCAAGACTCTTGAAGTACTAGAAAAATATGATAAGCGCCCATCTCTTCCGGTGAGAAGAGCTAAATACTATGTCAAAGCCGGCAAATCCAATGAAGGCATTGCCATACTCAATCGCATGATTGCTAAAGAACCCGAAGACGAAACTTTGTATGTTGACCGGGCAGGCATTTTCACCAGCGCAGGAAAACTCAAAGATGCACTAAAAGATTGGGATAAGGCGATCGAACTGCAACCAACTTCTAAGTACTATGAATCACGGGCGGCTCTGTTTGACAAACTCGGCAACCCACAAAAGGCCAAAGCAGACAGACTTAAGGCCGTAGAGCGAGACTAGTTACTACTTAATCACGAACCATTACCAATAGGGAGCGCCCATGCGCTGGTCTAAACTATTCATTCCAACTATCAAAGAAAATCCAGCGGCAGCCGAAAGCGCCAGCCATCGGCTATTGCTCAGAGGCGGTTTTATTCGCGCTCTCGGATCAGGCATGTACAGCTTGCTTCCGCTGGCATATAGAGTCAGACTGAAAATAATCAATATAATTCGCCAGCAAATGTCTGCCATTTCAGCTCAAGAATTTCTATTACCAGCGCTGCATCCAGCAGAGGTTTGGCAAGAAACCGGACGTCTTGAGACTATGGGCGAAATCATGTTTAAGCTCAAAGATAGGAAGGGCGCAGCCTTAGTACTTGGCACCACACACGAAGAAATATTTACCGCAGTTGCTCGAGATGGACTAAACTCATACAAGCAGTTGCCCCAGATATGGTACCAATTTCAAACTAAGTATCGTGACGAACTAAGACCTAAGGCTGGTTTGCTTAGAGTGCGCGAATTTACTATGAAAGATTCTTACTCTTTCGACTTAAACTTTGAGGGCCTAGACCAATCATTCGAAGCGCATAGACAAGCCTATTGCAATACCTTTAGTGCTGTTGGCCTGCCCTATCTCATGGTAGAAGCCAGCTCCGGAGCAATGGGTGGCAGTCAATCGGTAGAGTTTATGTTACTGACCGAAAGTGGCGAAGACTTAGTGGTTACATGCTCAAAGTGTAACTACGCAGCCAATTTAGAAAAGGCAATAGCCAAGCTTATCAAATGTCCGAAATCGAGCGAAAATAAAATCATAGAAAAGTTTGCCACTCCAGGCGTTCGCACCATCGACGATCTAGCCCAGTTCAAAGGCGGCGCTGCTGCCGAGAAGCAAATCAAAACCCTAGTATATAGCGCCGCCGGCAGTCTCAAATTACTCTTACTGAGAGGCGACCACGAACTTAACATGAGCAAGTTGGCCGAGGTTTGCCACACAGCAGATCTCAAACCGGCCAGCGAAGAAGAAATTTTCAAAGCCCTTGGCGCCCATCCAGGCTCGCTTGGAGCAGTTGCAGTCAATGGCACCGACCAACCCTTGATCAGCGAAGTAATAGCAGATTCAGTATTAGAAGATGCCAGTGCAATGGTAACCGGTGCCAACACCGATGACTTCCATTACCGCAATGTTTCAGTTGCACGAGACATGCAAATCAATCAATTTGCCGACCTCAGAGTCGTCAAAGAAGGAGAAGGCTGCCCCAACTGTGAGGGACACCTAAAATACAGCAAAGGACTAGAAATAGGCCATATTTTCAAACTCGGCTTGAAATACTCACAAAGTATGGGGGCAGATGTACTCGATAGCAATGGCGAGCGCCGTCCTCTTGTAATGGGCAGCTACGGCATCGGTGTCGAGCGGCTCATGGCCGCCTGTGTTGAATCATGCCATGACGAAAAAGGCATAATTTGGCCCCCCTCAATTGCGCCTTTTCAAATAGTAGTTACACCAACTGATACCAATGACAGTGCCATCATGGAATATGCTGAAAATGTGTACAACAAGCTTATAGCTCACAAGATTGACGTACTACTTGACGATCGTAGCGAAAGAGCAGGCGTCAAGTTTGCCGAAAGTGAACTAATTGGCATTCCTTATAGACTGACAGTGGGAAAAAAAATAGTGAATGGTAAAGTCGAATTACTAACACGCAAAGGGCGCACAATTGAAGAGGTAGCAGCGAGCGAAGCCGTAGCAAAGCTCATTGCCCTTCTAAGCAACGTCTAGTATCAAGGCTATTTATGCTCAATTCACTAGACAAGTTCAAATCATCAAAAGGCTTGATATTAGAAGCTGCTGGTATCTTAGGAAAACTAGCAGAAGAGCGAAAGGATCAAGGGTTAGCAACGCGCATCAATTTATTTAGCCAGAAAGTTGAAGGCTCAACATTCAATCTTGCTGTAGTGGGTGAATTTAAACGTGGCAAGTCAACTTTAGTAAATGCGCTGCTGGGTGACAATCTACTGCCCATGGCAGTAATTCCCCTTACTTCAATTACTACCACCATCGTCTACGGCAGTGAGATCAAAGTTGAAGTTAAATTCCAAAGTAACCAATCTAGTGAAATCACAAAAGAAGAGCTGGTCAACTATGTCACTGAAAGTGGCAACCCCAACAACAGCAAATTAGTTTCAACCGTAGAAATAACACACCCCGCAGCTATACTCAAGGACGGTGTGCGTTTAATAGATACGCCCGGAATTGGCTCAGCTTTTCAACATAACACGGCAACAACTTACGACTATTTGCCAGAAATTGACGCAGCAATCTTTTTATTTAGCGCTGATCAGCCAGCTAGCCATCTTGAATTGGCCTTCCTCAAAGATATTCACCAATTTGCCCCGAAAACATTTTTAGTGCAGAACAAGATTGATCATTTGAGCACCGAAGAACTGGCACAGTCTCTCAATTTTCTCAAACAAACCATTACCGAGCAGCAAAACAAAGAGGAGCTAGTAATTTATCCAATCTCAGCCAAACTAGCTCTAAATCGACGTTTGAAAAATATTGCAGAAACAAATGATGATGGCTTTGATTTACTTGAGCAAGAAATACTCAATTTTCTCATTGCCG
>LNEX01000154.1 GCA_001464165.1 bacterium Ga0077546 | reverse complement strand
CTCTGACCACTTTGACACTTCTCGATGCATAGCAATGCTCAAGAATGACGCTTATTTCTTTTGTGAACTTGAGGTTCTCATTCTGGCGAATTTCATTAGCTTCGAAGAATGACAAGGGCTCGATTAAAAAGGCCACGTCGTATTGTGAGGCGTCCAAATTACTGAAGGCTGAGGGCACGGGCAGTTTGTCGTGCAGATAATAGGCTTCTCCGTCGAACAGACCACGATCTAAAATGACAGTTTGGTCAAAATCGAGAATTGAGGCCTCGGCCGATTGTTGCCGTCTTAAGACTTCTGCCTGAAACTTTTGCCTGTCAACCCAGGGTAATATTCTCCCTTCTTTGATGATCTGCGTGGCAATTTCGTTGACGATTCGATATCCCAGTTGACCCAAGCCATTGACGATTGTGGTTTTACCGACCGACGGTCCGCCTGTGATCACTGCTTTCATGTTGCCAACACTCACTGTAGGGGTTTTCAGGTGCTATCAGGACTGTATGTTTTTTTTAGGCACTATACAAGGTGAGATTTCTCATATTTGTGGGAAGGCTCCCCCTTAGCTCTAATAATCTTTGCCAGACGGCATTGCTTTGAGTAGTTCCCTTACCGCGGGCATCGCCGATTCTGCGGCTGTTTCGCCAGCTTTGATGGCTAGTTTGACATCGCTGGTTTTGGTTGAAAGAACAGCTATGCCATTTGTTCTCGGTTGAATGATCAATTGGGCTAGGCCAGTCTGTGATCTATCGACGCTGGCCAGCATAATGTTGATGGCGCGCTTGCTGACACTGCCAATTTTGCGAAAGGATTTACCGTTTTCGGTCTCGAAAGGTTCGTCTATATTGATGGCAATCACGGCCACTTCGCTTTCGGCTCCAAGCTCGTGAGCCAAAAGCCAGGCTTGTTCGACTGGTAAATTGGCTTGAATACCGCCATCTACTAATAGAGCCATAGAGGGCTCACCGTCTCTAATGGCGACATTGTCTGGGTTAGCTGTATCGAAAGGTACAGGTTGGCGCAATGCTGGAATAGCGGAGCTGGCTTGTATGGCTCGACCTAGATTGCCAGCTCTGATGAGATAAGGTTTAGCAGTGAGCAGGTCAGAACAGACCGCGCCGTATTTAATAGGTAGAGCTTCAATGGCTCTATTCTCAACCTGCACTTGGGCATTAACATACTTTCTAAAGCGATTGCCGCGGTAGAGGCCGTCATATGGATGGTAACCAAATAGGTGCGGAATGAAGAATATGGGTACTGCCATGATGCGAACGGGAATAGGAACTGTTAGATAAGAGCGCAAAAAAGACTTTTTCAGTAATATCTTTTCTATTTCGTCAGCACTCAGGCCAGAACAGTAAAAGCCACCGACAATGGCACCGATGCTGGTGCCTACTATGGCATCGACTTTTATGCCATTCTTCGCCAGTATTCTTAACACGCCGACGTGTGCCGCACCGCGGGTGCCACCACCGCCAAGAGCGAGTACCAGTTTCTTCTGTTGCCTAGTAGCTACAAGTGCTTTTTCTACTGTTTTTGCATCTTCTATATAATGTGCAGCTTGTCGCTCTTGTTCTGCTTGTAGATCTTGTGCTAGCGAAGGTGTTGCCAGTGCAAGGCAAGTAGCACAGGCAAGTAGGCTGCTCAAACTAAGTTGGTGTGTCATGGTCTCCCTATTTTCGAAGCTGACAGAATTTGCGAAGGTAGACAAAGTTTTACTTTTGTAACCGGTTTTTGTGGCGCTATTGTGGCTTCTTCTAATATTAACGAACTTCAAGAATTAGGTATTTAGTGGCTTTGAGCCGCGATCTCGGCTAGAATCAGCCTTAAGTATGAGAGATTGACAACTGCTTATCATGCTATAAATAAAGGACTTTGCAAGTTCGTTTAAGGCAAAGAATATTAGGGGGCTCACAACTTGGATTTTTCAGCCTGGAACACTCCAACTACTTGGGTGACATTCGCTGCTTGGTTTTGCGTTTCGTACGTTTACCTGGCTATCGGCATCACTGGTGGCTACCATAGGTTACTCACTCACAAGTCTTACAAAGTGCCAAACTGGTTGAGATATTTCATCGTTTCTGGTGGATATTTCGCGCTAATGGGCGCTCCGATTTCATGGGTCGCTGTGCACAGGCTGCATCACCAGAAATCTGACCAGCCTGGTGATCCCCATTCACCTCGCGATGGTTTCGAACACGCTCTCTATAAGTGGATGTTCGACATGGAGAAACGCCAATCTATTGAAGAAATTCGTAAGCAAGTGCCTGATTTGCTTGAAGACAAGGTTCTCTGCATGCTGGGTACCGACCACTCAGCTAAGCAAGCTCAACTTTGTCTCTGGGTCAATATTGTTGCCCGCGTAATCATCCTATTGGCCTTTGGCCCTGTGGCCTTCACTGCTAATTTGATTGCTTCTATTCTCGTATTCTGGAGCCCTCAATTCGTCAATACTTTCTGCCACCTGCCCAGCTGGGGCTATCGCAACTATGAAGTGCGTGATGATAGTCGCAACGTGCCGTGGGTAGGCCTTATGGCCATGGGCGAAGGTTGGCACAACAACCACCATGCTTTCCCGAAATCGGCTCAGCATGGCATTAGATGGTTCGAGTTCGACGCTACCTGGATGATGATTTCATTCTTTGAGAAAATCGGCTTGGCTACTGATGTAATCAGACCTACTCCAACTCTTTCTCCCGCAGAAATTGCTGCTGCTAAAGCGGCGAAAGCGGCCCGTGAAGCTAAGCCTGCTGTATCAGCTCCGGTATCTGTCACCACCACATCTGACAATGCTGAGCTTGTAGCAGCTCCCCCTGAAGTCGTTGAAGCGGTTAAAGAAAAAGAGTTAGTTGAAATCTAGTTATTTTCAATTCTAGAAAAATCTGAGAAGCGCTTCATTCGAAATGAAGCGCTTCTGTTTTTTATAGACTAAACTAGACTAGAGTTATAGGTCTGGATTGAAGAGGTGCTTGATTAAATGAGATTGTTAACGGTTGTCTGTAGCTTAGCTCTCGCCTTGAGCAGTCTTTTTAGTATGTTTTTGCCACTTGAGGCAAAGGAATGGTCTATTGATGATCGTCAGCAAGCATTGATGCAGCAAATCAATGAAGGGCAGAAAGCAAAAGAATTGACGGTCAAAGAGGCCAAGAGCCTGCGCAAGGATTTGGCTAATCTCGCTAAGAAGAAAGCCAAAATGAAAGCTAAGCCCGATGCTAACAATTCTTTGTCCAAAGAAAATCAGACTGAGTTAGAAGGCGATCTCAATAAGATTAGTGTTGACATTCAAAAGCTCAAATTAGAAAAGCGCGTACAAAAGTAGTACCGCCGCCAGCCGCTGAGTTTTTCGCTTAAAGATAAAGTGTAAAGGGCACCAATCACGGTGCCCCTTAAGCTTTATCTTTTGCATTTAGCGTGATCGCAAAGCGTTAATCGTATTTGTGGCTTTTCGGGCTAGTTATTACACCAATGAAGAGCATCATCAGTCCGCCCCATAGGGCTGGCACCCAACCTTGAATGGTGAGATAACCCGGCATCAGGTCAGCAAGCACTTTGAGGGTTATGGCCGGAATGAGCCAGAATCCTAAAATCCAGGCTGGTATGAGAACCAGCAGCGCCAGGCCAAATGTTGTGATTGTGAGAACTGTAGTGAGCAAAATTGCTAGGGCCTCAACTACCCAGCCGATAAAGGCAAAGACGAAGCCAGCCGCCAGGGCGCTCATAAAGCTGCCGTGGGTATCTATGCCTTTAATCATGGGGAATACCCAGTGAAAGGCAGCTGCAATTAAGACTAGTCGAATTAGGTAGGCTTTCATGCCTCCATCATAACCCTAATCTAGTTTTTTGGCTTCCATATTGGATCTTGAAACTTGCTAGATTTAGGTTCAAACCAACGGGTCATGGTCATTTTCTGTTGGGTGTAGAACTGAATCCCTTCAGAGCCTTGAATGTGCAAGTCACCGTAGAACGAAGCGTTCCATCCAGTGAAGGGGAACCAAGCCATGGGAGCCGGCACGCCAACGTTGATACCAATCATCCCGGCATTAAAATGATGCTTGAACTCACGGGCCGAGCGGCCTGAATTTGTATACATCACTGCGCCGTTGCCATAGGGGCAGTCACGACCGATTGCTAGGGCGTCTTCGAGGCTATCGACACGCACCACTGATAATACTGGTCCAAAAATCTCTTCTTTGACGATAGACATTTCTGGTTTGGCGTGGTCAAGAATGGTTGGCCCTAAGAAGAAGCCGCTTGATTTTGCTGCTTCAATATTGCGACCATCCAGAGCGACTTTTGCCCCTTCGCTCTCGCCTTTATTGATCATGCTGCGTACTTTCTCTAAATGCTCTTTTGATACTAGTGGCCCCATGTCTGGGTGAGTTGAGCCCTTGCCGTCAGTTGGACCGACTTTCATTTTTGCCGATGCTTCCACTAAATGCGGTATCAAGGCTTCAGCCGCTTCACCAACAGGAAGAGCTAAGCTGCCAGCCATGCATCTTTCGCCAGCACAGCCAAAGGCCGATGCTTGTAGGGCTTGAACTGTCTGTTCCATATCGGCGTCAGGCATAATTATGATGTGATTTTTTGCACCACCAGCCGCTTGCACTCGTTTGCCGTTGGCTGTGCCTGTGGTGTAAATATATTTGGCGATATGGGTTGAGCCCACAAACGAGATCGCCTTAATTAGTGGATGAGAGAGTAAAGCGTCAACGCAATCTTTGCCACCATGAACGATGTTGAACACACCATTGGGTAGGCCCGCTTCAGATAATAGATTGGCAATCATCATGCTGGTCAGCGGTACTTTTTCGGATGGTTTCAAGACAAATGAATTGCCGCAAGTCAGAGCTATGGGATACATCCAGAGCGGAACCATGGCGGGAAAATTGAAAGGAGCGATGCCGGCACAGACCCCAATTGGGTGGCGGATGGTTTCGCAATCAACGTTGCGAGCAATGTTTTCCATGCTCTCACCCATCATTAAGCTGGGGATACCGCAGGCAAACTCGACTACTTCTATAGCTCGCTGTACTGAAGCTCTTGACTCAGGAAGGGTCTTGCCGTGTTCACGAGTAACGCATTGGGCAATCTCTTCATAGTGCTGTTCCATCAGGTTCTTGAAGCGGAACATCACCCGAGCACGTTCGATAATTGGCACTTCTTTCCATTCAAGAAAGGCTTTATGGGCTGCTTGCACGGCTCTGTCTACATCAGCGTTTCCGCCTAAAGGTGTACGGCCGATGATTTCACCAGTGGAGGGGTTGTAGATGTCTTGAAAGTCGGTGGCTGTTGAATCTACCCAGTCACCGTTGACCAAGAGCTTGCACACTGTTGCAGTGCCGGTTTTTGTTGCAACCATTCCACCCTCCGATATTTTTGCAAAAGCTGGTGAAGCTTCAAATAATGTACGCTCCGAAATAATCTGCAAAAGAATATCGGTTTGACCTACTTTAAGCAATATGAAGAGTTCTCTAAACCCATAAACAAGGGCTCTTTGAGAATCTTCTAATAGGCTGTTACATACTGGCAGGTCTATTTAGTAGCTAGCCGAGGCTTTGGCCATAGCCTGATCGGCATAATTCATAGCCTGTGCTGCTTGCTCACGAGCTTGGTTGGCCAATGTTTTGGCAGTGGGTGAGCTGGTCGTGCTGGCCAGAGAGCTAGCACTTTCAGCGGCCGCCTGAGCGCTATTTGCATGAGAGCGAGCTTCGCTGGCTGCTTGCTGGATGATATTGCTGTTGTTTGAGCTCATGGCTTGGTTTAGTGAGTTGCGAGCAGAGTTGGCGTGATTCTGAGTTTGAGTCAACTGACTTTGCACTTGCGAGTTGATGCCAGCAAAGTTGGCTTGTACCGACTTTGGATCATAAGTCGACTGGGGCGGAGTAGACGCTCTTTGCGCTGTATTGGTTTGATTCCCGCCGTTATCAAAGATCTGGTTGAAGTTAGTCTGGCCCATGTTGTTGCCGCTGTTCATAGTGTTACTGGAGCCACCGGCTAAGCCGGTTGAGCTACCGCCCGAGCGCGTTCCCGTTCCTGGGCCAATGACCCCTCCAGAGCCAAAATTGCCGTCGCCCATGGCTGAAGTAGATCTGACATTGCCCCATTGTTGGCCAGTGGAGAAATTGGCGGCTTTATTACTGGCGCGATTTTGATTTTGCGCCTCTATCAAGCTCTGCTTGTAGGCCTTGTTGCTGGCTACTCCATTGGTGGAATTAGTGGCTCTGTTTGTGGTGTCGGTCTGACCGCCAGCACCGGTGGCCAATGGCACGTCTTTGGGGAAGACTATAAACTCACCAGGGCTTTTACTTTTACCCATCAGTTTCTCTAG
>LNEX01000153.1 GCA_001464165.1 bacterium Ga0077546 | reverse complement strand
TTAAACTCGGGGTTCAAGTCTGAATAGCTACTTCTATCCGAGGGGTCAAGTCGAGGCACAAAACAACTCTGTCGTAGACCTTCATAGTTCGTCCAAAAGTGCTGTAGCGCATCGATTTCGATAGTCGGTACGCCTCCATGTATGTGTGCACGTACATCATGAGGCTCTGGTGGTGGTGCGTTGTCTACGTATCGGCGAATGTTGCAGTTATAATCTTCTGCTTCGATTTCGCAGACTGGCACTCTACGTGCATAGGCAGGTATGTCTTGACCAGCTCGATAGGCGTGTACGATTTTGTCAATATCTTCCGGACGAAGGTGATTTTGCGCTTTGCCTTCGCGGTATTCGCGATCTGCATTTATGAATAGGACAGATTTGCGTTCTGAACTGCCAGCTTTGTTCAGTACTAGAAGACAAGCTGGAATGCCAGTGCCGTAAAACAAATTACTAGGCAGGCCGATTACGGCTTCTAGATAGCCTTTCTCGATAAAGTGTTGTCGAACTTCTTTCTCTTCACCGCCACGGAACAGAACGCCGTGCGGCATCACTGTTGCAAGCCTGCCGTCGTGTTTAAGCACTGCAAGCATGTGTTGAACGAACATCAAGTCAGCTTTCTTTCCTTTCTCTGGAAGCCAAACAGGGAACCTGACCGGAAACTTTATGTCTTTCTTGATGTAGTTTTGGCTAAATGGTGGGTTTTCTAACACGCGATCAAACCGCTTAAGCTGGCCGTCTTCATCTTGGTGATGTGGTTCACGTAAGGTGTCTTCTTGCTTAATATCAGCGTGAGAAATTCCATGCAAGAGCATGTTCATTTTGCAGATTGACCATGTGGTGCCCATCTTTTCTTGGCCAAATAAAGCAAGTTCTGAGGCGTCAGCACCACATTCGCGCAGGTAGTCGCGAGATTGAATTAACATGCCGCCTGATCCAACAGTGGGGTCGTATACGCTCATGTTTTCTTTAGGGTCGCAAATTTCAACACAAATTCGCACAACCTCTGCCGGTGTATAGAACTCACCAGCCTTTTTTCCAGCTGAGTCGGCGAAGTGTTTGATTAGCCATTCGTATGCTGCTCCGAGAAGGTCTGGAAACTCAAAGTCGTCATCTTTTAGCGGTATCTTTTCAAAGTTTTGAATGAAATTGACTAGGGTGTCGTCATCTAGGGTATTCTGCCCGATTTTCTTATTGAAGTTGATGTGCTTGAGCACGTCCTGCAATGCTTCTGGGTTTGCTTCTTCTAGGGCTTCAAGTGCTTTGTTGAGCACAGAGCCAACGTTTTCTTTTACGTGCTTCAGCGCTGGTTGTGATTTGCCTTTGTCATCTTTCCACGGTTCACTCCACCTTGCCCGTGGAGGAACGAAAAAATACTTGCCGGAATATTGATCTGGATCTTCTAGATTGACCGCAATGTCTTTGTCACTTAGACCATCTGTTTTGCCCTGGCGCTTTAACTCTTCTCGTCGTTGATCAAACAAGTCACTGGCTCGTTTGAGGAATAGCATACCGAAAATGTACTCTTTGTACTCACTGGCGTCCATGTTGCCACGTAAGTCGTCGCAAGCTGTAAGGAGCAAAGTCTCAAGTCGGGAGAGTGTTAGTTTGGCAGTGGACATTGGTTTTCGGATTTCCTGATTTTTATTAGGACGTTGGTTTGTGGTCTAATTTGCGCCGACTATTGTCGTCGCAGCTAGAGTTACGTTAAAACAGCGGCAGCTACGGCCGTAATGGATAGTGTTGAGTGCCGCCTACAGGTGTCTATTGTATCAAGGCCGCATGCTATATACACGTGCAACGCCCGGATGTCATGAAGCGGGCTCCGCTTGGCTTTTAAAAACTATCCTTGGGGCAATCCTAGCCTTACCTTGTCACATTTAGGTGGGCCTTGATGCCGACTGCTACTACTTGGTCATCTCTGATACTGCGGTTAGGGCCGTGCTCCTAATCCTTTTAGCAGTGCTTTTGTGCCTAAAACCAATTTTTCACTTTTTAGACCGTCTGGACATCGCAGGGACTATTGCGGCTCGTGGCGAGTTGATTCAGGTTCAAACCTCTGCTAACGTTCCTTGGCAACGCTCTAGGTAAAATAGTTTCGATTTGGAAAAATGAAATTTCGATTTTTGGATGTTCATAATTGTATTCAGCTGATGCCAAAATTTGACGGCTATCTACTTTCTTATCTGCGTCAATTTGATGCATATCTGCAGCACGTTAATGAGAACTTTGAACCAACTGGCCTCATCGACAAACTGCTTGCGTGCAATCGAAGGACTCGCAATCAGGGACTGGTTGCGCGTATGTTTGCATTTGATACTGATGTTAGCGTCACCATAAATCTGGCTGAGCGAAGCTTCCTGTGCGAATTGAAGGAATATTGTAAATATCCGGAGTTGGCAAGACCTGCCACGGATCATCGAATTGTTGCTCAATTTTGGTTGCAATATGAGAACGGTACTCGATGGGGTTATAAGCTTCCCTTGCAATGTTTGCTGAAAAATTGGGGTGACGCAAATGAGGGCTATCAGGGGTATTTACACACATTGACCACGGATGATGATGAGTTTTCCTATGCCGGTATCACCAAGCGAAATTGGCTGCTGCGACTTGATGAGCACCTGCAGGAGATGCGAGCAGGCAGTCGAAAAGTCTTCCATCAAAGTTGGCGCGACAGTTTAACCGTTGACAAAATGACCTATGGTTCTGAGCTTCTAAGGTTGAACTTTTCGAAGGATGATGCGATGGGGTGGGAGGAGTACTTTGTAGATGCTCATACTTTGGCCCCTAAGGGCCTCAATATGATTCCAGGTGGTTTTAAAGGCTTACAGCTTTTGCATCAGCTTCGGATAACTGATCGAATAGACATTTCTTTAGAGGAGCGCGACAGAGCTATTGCTGAGTATGTGCGTCGTAATCCTCGCCTGGGTATTCCAAATCCGTTCATTTCCGAACTGTGGAAAGATGATGAGTTTTACCTGAAAGTTATCGAGTCTAGAAAAGACACTTTATCTCCGGAACAAGTGAGGACTATTCGCGCTCTTGCTGATTCGGGCTTTACTCCTTCTCAGATAGTCGAAGAGGTAGAGGCCTTAAATGAACTTCAAGTGAGAAACGTTTTGCGAGGGCGCACTTACCGGCGAATGCAGTGACTTTCCAGGACCTTGTGGCTTGCTTTTTGGGTGTAGCGTATACCGACTCTTGAATTGGTTATATGGGACAAGAGGCTTAGGTCTTTTCTTGAAAATGAGAGAGGTTCCTTATTGTTTGGCTGTAGAATCAGCCATGGAGTTGATTGAATTAGGTTGCTTCAGCTGTAGTGATTTTACTTGTTCGTGACTTGCAGGGAAACGTTTCGATGCGTTACAGAATAGATGAACTTGGTTGGCAGCAGTTTGAGTATTTGTGTCAGGCAATCTTAAAGAGAAAATTTGGTGATTCTATTGAGTCTTGGGGCGGTTCTCGAGACAGAGGAAGAGATGCATACTGTAATCGCCCAATAGAATTATCGAAAGGTGTTCTTTCAGGCTCGCCAATAGTAATACAGGTTAAGTTTATCTCTAACGCTAATTCGCTTGGTGCGAAGTGGCAGTCGCCGCTACTTTCCTCTGTTCGTAGTGAGTGCTCGTTTTTGACTGCTAATACTGTGCAGCGGAGAACAGGTCAAATTGCGGAATACATATTAGTCACGAATTGTTCATTGAGCCCGGAGATTAGAGAACAAATTGTAGCGATTTTGCAAGACAGTTTGCCGTGTTCGAATGTCACTCTATTTGGTGGCAACGATATCTGTGGTTGGTTGGATGACTTGCCTAATCTCCGCTGGGCCTATCCTCAGCTCGTGAGTTTACGAGATATGCAAGCCTTGCTGGAAGATAGGCGGAAGTACTCCTTAAATAAGGTCATATTTGAGCGAAGTTCGATTCAGATGCAACTTGCTCGAGAGCAATCGGCTGCGTTCGTACCGACTCAGACTTATCGCAGGGCCTTGCGAGTCCTCAATGAGCATAAATTCTTGGTTCTTAGTGGCGCTCCCGAAGTGGGTAAAACGACTTTGGCAAGGGCGCTAGGGTTAAATGCTTATTTTCTTGGGTGGGAAGTCTATGAGGTCCATGATACGCATGAAATGTTACAGATAATTCATAGAAATGCAAAGGCTGTCGGTGATACCGAGATGGCGGTACCTCGTCAGTTGTTTATCGCGGATGACGCCTTTGGCACTACTGAGTTCGATGAAAACTTTGCTCGAGATTGGAGTAAAGATTTGCATAAGGTGATAGCTGCATTGGACTCAAATCACTTCATGATTTGGACTTCCAGATCTGCGCCGCTTAGCCACGCATTAGACCATCTTCGCCTTCAGGAACCAGCGGAGTATTTTCCAGAACCGGCTAAGGTTATTGTTAATGCCGCAGATTTGTCGATGGAAGAGAAGGCCTTGATGCTCTATCGGCATGCGAAGTGTGCACTGTCTGATGATGCAGGGAAAGCATTCTTGCGTCTTCATGCCTTTGCTATTGTAAGTAATGAGCATTTCACGCCAGAAAGAATTAGGCGATTTGTTCGGACTGATCTCGCCGAACTCAGCGGTGGCGCAAGCAACGTTGAGATCGAGGTAGCGATAGCAAGACAATTGCGAGACCCAACACGATCCATGCGCCAGTCATTCAATAGCTTGAGTGCGTTTCGGCAGCATTTCTTGGTGGGTCTTCTTGACTGTCCTTCCCGTGCCATTCCTACGAAAGTGGCTTACGAAGCTGTTGTTCGCATATTTGGAGATGTTGTGGATCTCGAACCACGCGAAGTTGCTCTAGATTTAGAGGAACAATTCATTAAGGCTGTTCGACCGTATGGTGAGCTAAATCCCAATCATATAGTTTTCGAGTGGGTGCACCCTAGCTGGCGGGATCTTGTCATCGAGCATCTTGCAGCACACCGATTGCAGCGTCAGCGATTTCTCGAGAAGAGTTCCTTCTATGGAATTGCTTTGGCTTTGTCAACGGCTGGAGGCTCTTTAGGTGAAAGAGTTTTTCCTTTACTTATAGAATTGAATGATTGGATGAGTCTCACGAATAATATTCAAGCAATTATTGCTTCGGCAAATTCTTCTCAAGTAGAAAAACTTCTTGTTATATTGGCTGGTGCGCAGAAGTACCATACTGAAAAGTATCAGCAAGAGATTCTCAGCTTAGTCACTGCAAGTGTAAGTAAATTGGAAACTTCGTGGCTGAAGGAAAGACGACTGTCAACGATAGTTAGCTTACAGATGTATTGTTTACTTTGTCATCGTGCAGCTATCGCTGTAAATAATAGTGTACTTGAAATGAATTGGCATACTAGCAAGGCGGAACTCGCAGAATTCGTTTTTGAAGGTGGAGATTTTGATCATTTATCAGAGACTTTGCATTTTCTGGCTGCGCTTTTGCAATTAATTCTCGATAACTGTCAGGCTTTAGTGAGTAGACTACGAAGCGGTGAAGAGGGGGAGCTTGGATTCTTTGATTTTGCTTTTTCCAGGTTGATAGACGAGCTAGTGGATGAATTTGCATACTCCGGTGACGAACCTGATTCTTTTGATTGGTGGGCTGAGCGCTTAAGCTTGTGTCTTTTGGACCTGCAAGTGCTCTCTGCGGTTGCCGTCGATAGTAAAGTAAAGATATCGGAACTTGAGGGAAAGTTATACTTCTACTTGTCGAAGAGCCGCAGAAATCAGCAGAAATTTAAATCTAGAGCTGAGTCTGATGACTTGTTCCGGACTGAATCCGAATATTGTGAGGAAAGTGAGCCCATAGCAGATAGCAACAAGGAGAAAGTCTTCAATAGTCAAGGCGGACTTTTGACAAGTGAGCAATTTATCGATGAGTTGTTTGCGGATCTTTGAAGCCTTTGCGAGTTACTGCTAAAAAGCAATTTTTTTGCGGCAAACTAAATTGTCAGATCGTGACGGCTAGATATAGGTCGCCCCAAAGTTTCAGTCTATCTGTCTTGCATCGCTCTTCTTTGCTTCGCTTCGGCATGTGATTGGCTGATCGAGTAAGCTGGGCTAGCTCAGAGAGGTGTCGCCAACTCTGGCACTTGTTGATCAATGACAATAAAAATAGTATCTCCTTTGACTTTTTCGTTGCGGATTAACATTAGTTTTTGTCAGTCAACAGTGTAACTGGACAAGCTAGCAACGCTTTATTTCCCAGCCGTATATTGGAGGCGGGAGGAGTTGCACCTC
>LNEX01000152.1 GCA_001464165.1 bacterium Ga0077546 | reverse complement strand
ATGCTGGTTTCATATCGCGGAAAAGGCATGACATCTAAACAGGAAGTTTTGGTAGAGGTCTATCAAGCCCCCCAAGGTAGTGGTATCACTTTCTTTTGCGTGAGTGGTGAGAACAAAGATTTGGTTGCCGTTCCGGCTAAGGCTAGTTCGGTTGTTAACACTTTGCGGAATGTAGTGATTGGTGCTGGCAAAACACGGCTTTGCATAGTTGAGCATTTTATGTGCGCAGTCACACTCTGGGGCCTAGACGATCTCTATGTCATGGTCGACGGCCCTGAGATGCCTCTGGCCGACGGTAGTGCGCAATTCTGGATTGAACTTTTCCAGGGTGCAGGAATTGAAAAAAAGACTGTTGTTGCCGATATTGAGTTGCCTGAAGTTGTAAGTGTTGGCAAGGGCGACCGCTCGATTTTAGCGGTTCCGGCTGACAGCTTTTCTGTCACCTACCTAATGGATTGGAAGCATCCTAAAATCGGCCAGGTGTGGAAGAGTTGGGAGCCAAGCCAGGACGCAAGAATTGTCTATGAGGCGCGTACCTTTGGCATGCTGAAAGAGCACGAAATGCTTGGACTGGTCGACGATGTAGTCAGCATTACTGATGATGATTTCACAATGCCATTGCGCTCGCCTGATGAACCGGTGCGGCACAAACTCTTGGATCTAATAGGAGATTTGGCTCTGGTTGGTGTCAATCCTTTGCGTCTTAAAGCGCGATTTATTAGCACCAAGGGTGGTCACGAATTAGATGTGGAGATGGCAAGAAAGTTGCTTGCAGTCTTGAATCTAAAGAACTAAATTCTCCGCCTATTAATCGAAATCAAGAGTTGAGGTAATAAATTGAAAAAGCGAGTATCTTCTGCCAAAGTTTGTCTTTCCTTGGCAGCTAGCATTTTTCTCAGCTCTTTTGGTAGTTTAGACCAGCCGGCTAGCGCCGCTGAAAATGTTCTTGCTAGTGGCGCTAAAGCCTCACCTAATGGCTCGCCGAGTGCTTCTCAAGCTGTAGCTATTACAGTCTATAATCAGAATTTTGGTTTGGTCAAAGATACTCGCAATATCGATTTAACTGCCGGTATCAACTATCTCCGATTTGAAGACGTCGCGGCTGCTATTGATCCAACCTCTGTTAGTTTTAGCTCTATATCAAATCCCAACAGTGTGGTGGTGCGCGAACAAAATTATCAGTATGACATCATGGATGTTGGCACCATTCTCTCCAAGTCAGTTGGCAAAGAGATTAAGGTGCGACAATTCACAGCTAGTGGCGTTCACGAAACCACAGGCACGCTTCTAAATCAACCTGTTGTAACCATTGCCGATAGTAATGGCAATCTCTCTACGCGCAACCAAAGCATAGTTCTCAAAACTTCATCAGGAGTTGTGGTTGGTCCTACTGGCGAAGTTGAGTTAGCCGCTCTGCCACCAGGTTTAGTTTCTAAGCCGTCGTTGCTGTGGAAGCTTGAGTCTGATAAGGCAGGCACGCAGAAAGCAGAGATTTGCTACCAGACCCAGGGCTTGAATTGGAAGTGCGACTATGTGGCAGTCGTAAATGCTGATGATACGCTTTCTGATTTAACAAGCTGGGTTACTCTAGATAATAAGTCTGGGGCTACTTATAAAAATGCCGCTCTCAAACTTATGGCGGGTGATGTGCACAAGGTACAGAACGTCGCTCCGCAGCCGTCAGGTATCCGTATGTACAAATCGGCAATGGCCGCTGCCGCTCCTCAGTTTACCGAGCAGTCTTTTGCCGAATATCATCTTTATGCTTTGGCGGGAAAAACTGACGTCAACAATAACGAGACTAAGCAATTGACACTCTTTAACGCTAGCGCTGTGCCAATCAAGAAGCTCTTTATTTTCGATGGTGGAGCTTCTCATTACTATGGCGGCTATTATCCTGGCGGCAATAAAAGCACCAAAGTCAACGTCAAACTGGAGTTGGCCAACAGCAAAGAAAACAATTTAGGTATGCCTATGCCTAAAGGTAAGGTGCGAGTCTACAAAAAAGACAAAGACGGCGCCATGCAATTTGTTGGAGAAGACCTGATAGATCACACGGCCAAAGATGAGAAGGTAAGACTGTATCTTGGTGACGCCTTTGACATTGGCGGTTGCGAGTTCCATTCGCAATCATAAAGAGACAGCTATCACTGTAAATTGTGTTGAGCATAGTGGTGGTGATTGGAAAATAACCTCATCAAGCCAACCCTTCGTCAAAAAGGACTCTCATACTTTTGAGTTTGCCGCCAAAGTGCCGGCTAACGGAGAAACTAAAGTTACCTACGAAATCGAAGTGCGCTACTAGAATCTAATACCTTAAATCTGAAACCCGAAATCCATAGTGTATTTGTAAGCAATGCTACAAAAAGGAGCTTCTCTTGTTTGCCAATTCAAAGGTTCCCTCAGTGGCAATTGCCCTATCGCTGGTGATATCTGCGGCTGATTGCGCTCTTCTTGTTACATCTTCGGCTGCATTTGCGAAATCTGCTAGAGCCGTTGCTGCTGAGGCCTCAGATTTAACTGTATCTAAGCCCACAGCAGCTGATATGCCCGTGGTTTCGGCCTCTAAGGGTGTGGCTTTGACTATCTATAATCAGAATTTTGGTTTGGTTAAAGACATTCGTGACATTAGGCTCAATGGTGGTGTCAATTTTCTGCGCTTTGAAGACGTGGCGGCAGCTATCGATCCTACAACCGTGAGCTTTGCTGCACTAACTAATCCGAATTCTGTGGTTGTGCGCGAGCAAAATTATCAGTATGACTTGATGGATCAAAACACCATACTATCTCGCTCGATAGGCAAGCAAGTCAAATTTCGCCAATTTTTGAGTACCGGTGGGGTGCGCGAAGTTACAGGCACTCTGCTTTCGAGCCCTATGGTAACTGTGGCTGATTCTAATGGCAATCTAGCTGAACGCTCTCAATCTATTGTTATCCAAACTGCTTCTGGTGTTGTTGTTGGGCCACAAGGTGAGCTTGAGTTAGCCGAGCTGCCGTCTGGTCTTGTCTCAAAACCATCACTGTTGTGGAAGTTGGAAAGCGATAAAAGTGGTGTTGAAGAAAGTGAAATTAGCTATCAGACTCAGGGCCTCAATTGGAAGTGTGACTATGTTGCTGTGGCCAACGCTGACGATAGCCTTTGTGACTTGACTAGTTGGGTGACCCTCGACAATAAATCTGGTGCTACTTATCGCCAGGCGGCCCTAAAACTGATGGCCGGCGATGTACATAAAGTGACAGCCCCAGCTGCCGACATGGCTATGATGGGTGGAATGGCTGAGTCTTCAGTGGCCGAGCCTCAGTTTCAAGAGCAAAGTTTCGCTGAGTATCACCTCTATTCTCTTCAAGGCAAAACTGACGTCAATGACAATGAGACAAAGCAGTTGACTTTGTTTAACGCTAGCAAAGTACCGGTGAAGAAGCTATTTGTCTTTGATAGCAATAGTGCTGGCAATTTATATGGTGGCGGTGGAAATCAGCAAAGCAAGAAGGTAAATGTTAAATTGGAGTTGGCAAACAGCAAGGATAATAATCTTGGTATGCCCATGCCTAAGGGAAAAGTGCGGGTATATAAAAAAGATCTTGACGGTGCTCTTCAGTTTGTTGGAGAAGATCTCATAGATCACACCCCTCGCGACGAAAAAGTTAGAGTCTATCTAGGTGATGCTTTTGACGTGGTGGCCGATCGTAAGCAAACAAACCAGGTTCAAGTTTCTGATAGGGTTCAGCGTTTGAGCTATTCTATAGAGTTTCGCAATCACAAAGAATCGGCTATTACAGTTACTGCAATAGAGCATGCCTATGGTGATTGGAAGGTGACTACTTCAAGTCAGCCTTTCGAAAAGAAAGACTCACATACTTTTGAGTTTGCCGTAAAAGTTCCTGCTAACGGTTCAGCTTTAGTCACTTATACCATTGAGACCCGCTGACGGCAGCCTCATAATGCCTGATAGCTATTTTCTTTGTAGTTTTTCAGTTTTCAGTTTTGCAATTCTATTTGTTTTCGAGGATGCTATCTAAAACTAGTTGGCCCGCGCCGATGATACCAGCCATGCCACCAAGGTCTGATTTATAAATCTCGAGACTCTCACCAATTCTCGGTAGGCACCTATCTGTAACCATCTCGTGCAATAGACCAAAATCGACACAGTCTGCCAGACCGCCAGTGATAATAAAGGCATCTGGATCAAGTATATGGGAAAGATTTATCATGCCGGCGGCAATGTGTTCATGCCAAGTTTCCATTGCTCTTTGAGCGACAATGTCGCCACTGCGAGCAGCGCCGACAATGTCATAGGTGGTTAACGCATCACCTTTACTGCACAGTGGCGTTTGATTGCTGCTCAAACCACTAAGAATATCTTTTGCCGTAGTCACTAGGCCTCGACCGGCTCCATATGCCTCCCAGCAGTCAAATAGGCCGCAGGTACACAGGCGTTTGTTGCCCATGGCAATTCGAATGTGGCCAATCTCACCGCCGCCCCAATGGGCCCCGCGATAGAGTTTGCCTTTGAGAATCAATCCGCCACCGATACCGGTGCCTAGCGTTACCACCGACACACAGGTCGTGTGCATCATATGTCTGGCGCTGGCTTCGCCATAAGCTGCTGCATTGGCGTCGTTGTCTACCAGCGTAGGTAGCATAGTTTTCCCTTCAAGAACTTGCTTTAAGGGGGTGCCTGTCCAGCCCGGAAGATTTCCAGTTGAACCGACGATTTCACCAGTATCACAGTTGACTATGCCAGCTGTGGCAATGCCGATACCTGAGAGGACATACTCTTTTTGAAAGCCAACAACGAGATCGAGAACCGCTTGAACAATGTTTTCCGGTCCACTTGGGGTGGGAACTTGTCTTGGTTCTGAGACAAGTTGACTGTCCATGATTGCTGCAGCTCGAATCTTGGTACCGCCAAGATCTACTCCAACTGCTGGCATTTTATTCTTGACAAGGTTGTCTAGCGCTGTGCTTTCTAGTTCTTTCACTTGAAAGAGTCCCGATTTGATGTGGTAATGGCACTTTTGTCCAAAATATTCTTGGACAACATAATTATGAACGGCTTATTCTAGCAGTCGCCATTGCTGTTACTGACGATCTTGTCTTAGAGAGCCGCTTGTTTAGATACAAGCCGTAAATTATTGAATGCCACTCATCTGACCGTGGTCAGGTGAGCCCTTAAGTACAAGGCTCTTGAATGGAATTGGCTGGCCGTAGATTATATCGAAGCCAAAGCGGTTGATACCTTGAATCATGTTTCTAGACAGGAGCACTTTGAAGTCTTGGGGGCCAATTGCAGCTGAAATAGACTTTGAGTACGGGAGTTTCGAGTCGAGATTATAGCCATAGCCGCCGCCAACAGTAAGCCACTTATTGATTTTGACGTCGCCTTGTATGTTGGCCGATTTATTACCCTGCAAGAATTGGTCGAAGTAAAATGGGGAACTACCGCGCACAGCCGATTGAGTATAGTTTGTGCTGAAAGTAAAACGGTTAGCCCTGAACTGAATAGTCGGACCAATTTGTCCCATTGCCCGAGCGTCGCCAGTGGAGTAACCCCCTAGTGCGAGACCACCGAAGACATAGCCACGAGCGCCATATTTTTCGTTGCCGAGAGAAAATAGGGGCTGGGATACTGCGGTAATTTGTTCTTGAACTCTGAAGGCACCTGTTAAGGTCGTGTTTTGGGTTGTGCCACCATAGAGAGCAGCCATTCCTGGGGTGGCATTGATCAACTGTGGATTGTCTTGGGCCCAGCCAGCTGACGAACGGAAGTTGAGGCTTGATAGATAAGGAATGTTGCCCACGGCATGGTTGTGCACTAGCTCAGCATTCAATCGAGCTCGTCTAAAGCCGTATAATCCATCATTTTGAAATCTATTTATGCCAGCTTGAAATAGAGTTTTCTTGGTTAGCTGACTCTTGAAGTCGGCCACTAGCAAATTGGAGACAGAGCCATAAGCTAAGTGAGTGCTAAATTTGTTATTGCTGTAACCGACTTGGCCTGATAGACCGATGCCACTGCCACCAGTTGTTCCTGAAGTGGTTCTGCCGCCAAACTGAACCATCGGAGCCCAATTGAACTTGCCGGTTTTCCCCATGGCGGTGTTGAAGCTTGGACCGACGTTGATGCCACCACTTTGAATGTTACTGCTCAACATTGGTGTAACAGGAAACATAATATTGTTATCCTGGCCAACCGTAGCTACGAATTTAGGCACGGGTACAGAGAAGCGAGCGAACTGAAGACGTCCGCCTAGAACAGTGAGGTTGCCACTCTCTTTGTATTTTTCGTAGATCATCTTGCGAGCTTTAAAGACAAAGCTCGGCTTGTCAGTCATGTAGGCGTCTGGATGTTGAAGCTTGTCGATGATATCAGTGACGGAGCTTTGCGGTCCGAACAGCATGTTTTTGCCGAGGTGGAATGGTGTCGGATTTTCTAGCGTGCCATTCTTGAAGATCATGCCGCGGTTTGTGCCATAGGCGCCACGAGCGATAACTTGGGTACCATTTAGTTCTGTATCTGGGCTTGTAATTAGATACTCGTCTGAATTGACTTTAAACTTGAAGGCACTACCAGTGGTTACTTGACCCGTGCGCAAGATCTTTACGTGACCGCGAGCATCAATGGTCTGGCTGTTCTGGTCGTAGAGAATCATGTCGGCTTCGAGTTTAGAGTTCTGTCCACCGATGATCGCCACGGCATTGCCCGTGCCAAGGAAAGTGTTTTTCTCTTGGTCGTATTCTGTATCATCAGCGACAATTTGAATTGTGCCTTTTAGAGTGGTGTCTTCGCTGACAGCACTATCCATCTCACTGAGCTGAAGATCATCTGCCGTGGCAGAGGCTTCAAGCAACGATGAAGTGTCTGATCTTTCGGGGGCAATCTTGTCTGGAGCACCAGAAACGGAGGCATCTACCTGGGGAATTTCTGGGGTGAGAGTGGGTGATTGACTGTTAGCCTGAGTATCTGAGGTATTGTCAGTTTGGTTTTTAGCCTCGGTGTTAGCCGAAGTGTTAGCCTGATTGTCAGATTGCTCGGCGGGCTCTGCTTGCAGTGGACGAGATTCAACATCGTTCTGGTCTATTTTTGGCGTTAGTGGCAATAGCAAAGTGCCAGAGGGTTTGTCTGACTTGCTGGCGGCAGCCCAAACGGGAACCAAAGCAGAGTTAGAAGTTATCAACAGAGATAGGCTCACTGCTACATACTTTAGATTCTGACTTCCGCTGCCTTTAGTCATAAAATTCCTATTGTTGAGTCCATTTTCTTCGTTTCGGGGCTTCGCTTTCACGTTGCTTCGCTCTACGAGATCTGACGCACAAATTAGCCTCGACGTTCCTCGGTTATTGTCGCAGCAAAAGCGATTCTCTTTATTACTTACTACCAATGATTAAGAATCCCCCGCAACAAGGTTATAGCTTAATTTGCATCTTTATGACAACCGGGATGTCAAAGGCGTTTGGCCGCTTCTGTACAAGCAAAAGAAGATTTTTGGGCCTTAGTCCTGAAAAGAGGTCAATTGCCCCTTCTGGCGGCACTTTCTGGGTGCTGTCAAGTTGAGTGGTTGCAGCGCTATTAAAAAAAAGATAACAAGCCCATGCCTGATTAAGCTTGTTTAATCGATTCTTCACTGCTTCGCATAGATCCCAAAGTTTGATTTTCTCGTCGGTATGTGAGTGAATGAACTAAATTTAGTAGAGTTTACTGTTCATGAACCCATTTGTTTTTCACACTCCTACCAGAGTTTATTTCGGAGAAAATTCAGCCAGTTCGTGCGGAGACTTTTTGCTTGAGCTTGGCGGGAAGAAAGTCTTGATGGTTGCTGATGCCTTTCTTGAGAAGAGCGGCGCCCTGATCCCATTGATTGATAGCATTAGAGAATCCACTGGCAATGAGCCCATTCTCTTCACCGATGTGCCTTCTGATTCAGATATTGAATGTGTTAACAAGGCTACTTCAATAGCCCGCAGCAATCAGTGCGATGCATTTGTGGCTGTTGGTGGTGGTTCTGTTATAGATACTGCCAAGGTGATCAATATTTGTCTTAGGTTTGGTGGCGAGGTGATGGACTATCAAGGTCTCAATATCATCGAGCGCAAGCTTTTTCCGTTGATTGCCGTACCAACAACTGCTGGAACGGGGGCTGAGGTCTCTTTTGTGGCGATGGTCAAAGACCATGGCGAGAGCAAAAAACTTATGTTTGGCAGCCGATTTCTCGCACCAGATGTGGCTATTTTAGATCCACTTATGATTGTCTCTTTGCCCCCCAAGCTCACGGCGGCAACTGGCATCGACGCTGTTACTCATGGAATTGAATGCTATGTTGCTTCTGGCACTTTTTCGGTCTTTACTGACGCAATTTGCTTGGAGTCCTTGAGGTTGTTGTTTGAGTTTTTGCCCCAAGCCACCATTGACGGTGGGAATCTTGAAGCCAGGGGAGCCACTCTTGTGGCTAGCTGCATGGCAGGGGTCGCTTTTACCAATTCTGGAGTTGGTATCACTCATGCCCTAGCCCACGCTGTTGGTGCAAAATATGCCACCCATCATGGCATGACCAATGCTGTCTTCCTGCCCCATGGAATGCGTTTTAACCTTGATACTGTTTATCCCCGATATGCTCGAATAGCTCAATTCTTGGGATTTGCCGATAAAAACAGTGACAGTGATGAGAAAGCTCTTGCAAAATTGCTTGTGAATAAAGTAGAAGCATTGCTTAGGCAGCTGCAATTACCTCTCACCCTAAGAGAATTGGGTGTGCCCGAGCTCACCGACGAAAACCTTGTTGAATTAGTCGATCTAGCAGCT
>LNEX01000151.1 GCA_001464165.1 bacterium Ga0077546 | reverse complement strand
CAGGAGTTCCGTTATATGTGATTTTTCCAGCAGGAAAAGCCGATTCGCCAATTGTTCTGCCTGAAGTGATAACTGTTCAGCTAGTTTTAGATCAGCTGGATAAAGCAGGCAAAAGCAAATAGACTTTTACTTTATTGCTTGTACTACTTCTAGCAACTGGGCATTAGTTGGCATACCTTCAACTACATGGCGAATTACACCCTGCTTGTCTATGACAAACAGTACTCGGCTAGCGGTGGCTTTGCCTTCAGTAACTGTACCGTAGAGCTTGCCTACTGAACCATTGAGGTCAGCTAACAGCGGCTGCTTGAGGGTGAACTTGGCAGCAAATTTTTCATGCGCTTCAACACTGTCTGTAGAAATGCCAAGCAGTTGGGTGTCGTGTTTGGCAAAGTTTTCTAGATCTTCTGAAAAAGCGCACATTTCTTTGGTGCAGCCTGGGGTGTCATCTTTTGGATAGAACGCCAAAATGACGTTTTTAGCGCCTTTGTAGTCAGCCAATTTTATATTGTCGACTTTTTGTCCATGGACGAAGGCCGGTAAATCGAAAGCTGGCGCTACGGCGCCTTCTTTCAATAGTTCAGTGGTAGCTTGTGGTGATGTCATGTGATTGTCTCCTAACTAGAGAATGTTAAGAGCATTCTTACAGAACAAGTGCATCTGTAAGTGATCTAAAAAGATAAAGGTTCTGATAAAGCTAGAGATTAAGTACCGTGGATGGTGGAATGAATGGTGGTTAGTAAACCATCGATTTTAGTTAGATCTGTTTGCTCTAGAAATACTGCCAGAATGCCTACTTCAACATCAGTGAGCACGGTGGTCTTCATGACCTCGCCTTGGTCTGTTTCTAGTTTTGTTAGCAGAACCATTTGTTTGAGCTTACCGATTTCAAGCTTTTTAGTGGCTAAATTTGAAGTAGAAAGTAAGGCTGTTGATAGGGCCCCGAGCATGTCTTTGTCCCAACCGGTGCCAACTGTGGAGGCAATTACAAGGCCGTCGTGACCAACAATTAAACTACCGGCAACGCCATCATAGCCATCAATGGCGACAAGAATATTTCTAATTCCTTCACCACGAGCTGCACTGATAACCTTGGCGGTTGATAAGCCGCTACCAATCTTTTTCGTTTCACCACTCTTGATGATGTTTTCGACAGCTTTTACGTCTAGCAAAAGCTTGCCAATGGTTTTCATCGTGCCAACGGTCTCTGGTCCGGACTTAATAGAACCAGACCTGGTGGATAGACGGCCGAATTCTTTTACTTCTTTGTAGTCTGGTGAATTCTTGTCGCTGCTAGGTAGTTTCGGCTCTGGTTTAGTTTCTGGTTTACTTTCAAGCTCTGCCTCTGCCTTGATTTCTTCTGCCTTTTCTACACTCAGAGCTGGCATGTCACCAGTGGCACGAGGAGAGGCTGCTAACTTTTGCTCTTCTGTTTGATTACCTTCTGGCAGCGCTTGCTTTACTTTTGCTAGAGTTTCGGGGCTGACCTCTAACTGTTGACCATCAGTCAGGCCTGAGAATATGTTGTCTAGATCTTCGCCAAGAGTTTCGCCAAATAGGCTTTCTTCTTCGTCTTCATCTTCGTCTTCACTATCATCTGTGGTTTTACTATCTGGCTTTGTCTCTACTGCTGGCTCAGCTTTTATTTCTGGTTTAGATTCTACTGGTTTAAGAACATCTTTGACTTCTTTGAGAGCCTCAGCTGGAGCGAGGTTAGAGAAGATATCGTCGATTTCAGAATCAACGCCACCATCAAATAGTGCAGTCTCTGGTTCTTCGGCATCTACTGGTTCTTCAATAGTCTCTTTCGATGGTGCTTTTGGTGTTTGTACTGCTCGCGAGACTTCTTGCTGTGCCTCTGGTGGCGCAAGCTCTGAGAAGATGTTATCGATGTCTGAGTCTAAGCCGCCATCAAAGATGCTGCCTGAAACTTCTTCTTCCTCAGCTTCCGGAATTGGTTCAACCAAGCTTTGCTCAGATTCTTGTGTAGATTCTTGAGCAGATTCTAGGGGTTCACTCAGAAGCGGGCTAAGATCGACTTCGACAGTCTTAGCAAATTCAAGGGCGGCTATAGGGTCGAAGTCCGCACCTTTCGACGGTTCTACTTCTCTTTGCGCTTCTATTGGAGCAAGGTCGGGGGCCTCAGGAACTTGCTCTTCAGCTAATGTTTGCTCTTGAGCGGGTGATTCTATAACGGCTTCTGCGGTGTCAAGTAAATTGGAAAGTGATGGAATTTCTGAAGCAAGATCAGCCGGTACATCTGCTGCCGTTGATAGGCGCTCGCTGATGCTAGTATGTCCAGCCGCAGTTAATTCAGTTTCAACTGCAGGCTCTATGGTTTCCAGCTTGGCTTCTTCAACAATTACAGCCTTTTCTACTTCAGGTGCGGCTGTTTCTAGGTGACCATCTTCTTTGAAAACCGTATCTAGTACTAATTCAACAGGCGGAGTCAATGGCTGAGCTGGCTCTTGAACATTATCATCATCGAGTCTGTCCAGCAGACTCTTGAGGCTGTCCGGCTCACTTTGCGGAGTAGTGTCTAGGGGCTGCTGTTTCAGCGACGTACTAGAAGAAAGAGACTGCAACTTGGTAAAGGTGCTGGTGTTGCGTCTCTTCATGGCCTGCAAGCGAGTGCTTGATGCGTTAGGAGATTGGGCTTCTAAGGCTGCCGTTGCGTTTGCTGGAGTTACGCCCTGGCTGGGTTGAGAGGCCGCTTCAGCGGCGGCTTGCGGGCTAGCCTGCGAAGTGGAGGTGGCTACAGGGTCTGATGGCGTTGGGTCTTTGGTCGATTGACTGGTTGACCTGAAGGCACCCATCATGCCGCTGCCCTGAACGGGTTCTTTGACAGGCTCTGCAGCTACTTCTGTTTTTATTTTGTCTTCATCTGGCCCGTCCAACTCTAAAAGTTTAGAGGCGATACCAAACTCAGATACAGTTTCAAGTGGAGCGAATTGAGGCTCTATCACCTCCGCCTTGGCGGTGATAGGTTCGACAGCCGCAGCGGGCTCGAACTCATTAATTTCCAAGACATCTTCACCAGCCACAGCGGCGGGCTCATCTCCGATACGGTCGAGCAAACTGGCTAAACTGCCAGCTTCTTGTGCTGGCTCGGCTGATCTCTTGGGCATCTCTTTCGGCATAGATGATGGCGCTGTAAGAGTTTGCGCCGGATCTTGCAGGCTGATCGCTTTTAGGTTGGTCATTGTCGAGCGCAAACTGCGACCATCTGCTTGGGCCTGGGCGTGAGATGCCGCTTTTTCCCACTTGACTTGGGCTTCGGGGTCCACTTTCGCGGCCTTCAAGCGGCCCAGCTGGGCTTCCGCCACCTTGGCGTCGGCAAAGCTGCTCATTTCTTCTGCATGGAGCAAGTTTATGGTGGCCATGATTGCTGCTAGGTTCATAACACCAAGTTGTACGGCGTTAAAATGCACCAGCCAGTCTTGTTGAATGATCGCCATGGGGTCGCCGAATAGATTGCCAAGGGCGCCAAGGGCGCAGATCATTGAACTGAGCCATAAATAAGCAGCAAACTGCTGAATGGTTGGGCAAGCTCTGTATTGGTAAAAGGCGATAAACAAAGGCAGGAGAATTTGGGCCGGTATTACCCAGAGATAGGGCAAGTCAAAGGTCGTTCCTGTGCTGAACGGATTCAGACGGATCAAGGCCATGATCAGTGCTCCACCGACCAAAGTCAGTAAGCCTATCCAACTGTTCCGAAATCTGAGCCTGTGCATGAATCTTTGCTAGTCTACCTTTGCCTAAATACTTTTGCCTAAATACTTTTGGTTGCCCCCAACTTTTTATACCCGGCGAAGCAATTACTAACAGCTCGGTATTCAAAAGCTTTCTAAAGCCTATAGTCTAAACGACGCAGCCAAATCGCGGCTCAAACTTTCGCGTATGGTCGTAAGAACTTTGTCGATTTCGTCGTTTGTGAGAGTCTCACTTGGATGTTGGAAGGTCAAGCGGCAGGTCATAGAAAACTTCTTTGATTCTACTGATGCTTTGTAAACACTGACCAATTCGCTAGTTCGGAGATTGCTGCCGGCCACTTTAAAGATTAGTTTTGAAACTTGCTCATATGAAACATCTTTATCGGTCGCATCGAAATCGGCAGTGATGTCACGAACTAATTCCGGGCTGGTGGCAATGCCCGCAAATTTCTTCTGCTTGCGCTCCTTCTTTAGGCGATCAATGTCAAGTTCAAAAACTAAAGCTTTTTCTCTCAGGCCTTTGCTGTCGGCAAAGCGGGGGTGCAGCTCACCCACGTAGCCAAGGGTTATATTGCTTTCGAACAAGCTACTGGCTTTTGCTTCTTTGTTGGTATTTGGTTTTGCCGGGCGATTGAGAGTGAGCACCGCTGTTCTATAAGGATGTAGCCATGGGAGAGCGGTACTTTCGTTTTCACTAATGGAGCGCCAAGCCAATTTACGCTCGTCAATATTTAAGGCGCTCAATAAATTTTCCACCATACCTTTAGCAAGACCATACTCGACGGTCTGTGTGGTCTGATTGACGGCTTTAAAGCGCTGGCCTGAAATCAAACCAGCTAGGTGATTGTCTTCACGAACTCCGGTGCTCTTGGCGTCTTTTTGTTGTTCTTTAAAGTAGACCCGGCCATGCTCAAAGAGCCAAACGTCTCTGCGCCCGCGGTCTTGATTGTAGCTACAGGCATTGATTAAGCCGGGTATTAGGCTTTGTCTCATGAGTTGGTGGTCCTTAGAAAGTGGATTGAGTACTTCCACCGCTAGTTCTTTATCAATACCGGCTTGATCTTCCGGTACCAAGCTGGAGAGCCAAGCTTCTGATAAACCCATGCCAATCAGGGCATTTTTAGCCAAGTCTAGACTGTCATCTGGCCTTGCCACAGCCATAGTTGCTGCAGGCATAGAAGGAACAATGGCTTCATAGCCATTGAGACGACAAACTTCTTCTATTAAGTCGATTTCGCGCTTCACGTCTTCTTTGCGGAAGCTTGGCACGCTTACTTCAATAGTCTCACCTGCGCCTTTGACGGAGAAGCCTAGAGGCGTCAGCAAGTCTTTGATGCGCTCGGGGCTAATTTCCAGGCCGAGTATTCGTTTGATTTGTGAAGAGCGCAGAGTTATCTGACCTGGGTCTATTTGGTTTGAACCAGCTTCAAGCAAAGGGCCAACCACAGCATGCCCGTCGGGCGAGCAATATTTAGCAATTAGGTAAGCCGCGCGCTCTGCTGCATGCCGCACACTGGCTGGGTCTATACCTCGTTCAAAGCGGAGGCTGGCATCGCTTGATAAGCCCAGGAGGCGCGAACCGCGTCTCACTACTGCTGGTGCAAAACATGCTGCCTCTAGGACCAAGCTAGTCGATTGATCTGAAATCTCGCTATCTTTGCCCCCCATTACTCCGGCCACTCCGACAATTATGTCGTCGTCGGCAATTGCCAGCATCTCACTATTAAGCTTGCGTTCTTTGCCATCAATGGTGGTGATTATTTCTGTGTTCTTAGCTCGGCGAACCGCTAAATTGTCGCTTTTTAAAAGTCTGGCATCATAGGCGTGCAGCGGTTGACCAAGTTCGTGCATGACATAGTTGGTGATATCTACTACGTTGTTTACTGTGCGCATACCAATTGCTTCGATGCGAGTGGCAATATCAGGGTGAGATGGCGCCACCTTTATGCCTTCAATCACTCTTAAGGTGATATAAGGGCAATCACTGCTATCCTCTACAATTGCTTTGCTAAATTTGCTACTTGTTTTATTGTGGCCGAGATTATTGACTAGCTGCTCTAGCGACCAATCTGGTTTTTTCAGTGGGCGACCAAAAAGAGCTGCTACTTCGCGCGCTAGACCCATAACTGATAGGGCATCTCCGCGATTCGAGCGTGGCTCTACGTGCAAGATATAATCAGCCTTGGTCGGCAGCAGTGGTAGAACATCACTGCCTAGAATGGGCTTGTTACCGTTCTTGTTTAAAATCCATATGCCTTCGTCTTGTCCTGGATCTTGAAGATTTTTAGCGATGCCTAGTTCTGGTGGCGAACAAAGCATGCCATTAGATTTGACACCGCGAATGGCCGAAGCCTTAATCAGGAGCGCAGAGCCGTCGTGGCGGTTTACTACTTTTGCTCCGGGTAAGGCCACTGGTATCAACTGACCTACTTCAATATTACCTGCACCACAGACGATATCGAGGGGCTCTTCACCTTCCTTGATGCGAGTTTTAGTCAGCCTAATTTTATCGGCATTGGGATGTTGATGGATTTCTAGAATTTCGCCAACGACAATCGGACCTTCCAAATCTGGGCCGATTATAGTTACTTCTTCTACTTCAAAGGCACCCATCGTGAGCTTGTCGGCTACCTGCTGAGCGGTTAATCCACTCAAGTCGACAAACTCAGATAGCCAGTCAAACGAAAGTTTCATTTAGAACTGCTCCAAAAAACGCATGTCATTTGTATAAAAATTGCGAATGTCATTGATGTCGTATTTCAGCATGGCAAGCCTCTCTAGCCCCATACCAAAAGCAAAACCGCTCCACTCTTCTGGATCAATTCCTACACCTTTGAGAACATTAGGATCGACCATGCCGCAACCAAGTAGTTCTAGCCATCCTCTTCCACCACAAGTCTTGCAGCCTTTGCCGTTGCAAAATGGGCATTCACTGTCGAGTTCGGCGCTTGGTTCTGTAAAGGGAAAAAAGTCTGGACGAAAGCGAATTTTTACAGGCTTTTTGAAAAGGGCTTGAATAAAGGCTGAAAGTGTACCCTTGAGTTGACCAAAGTTGACGTCTTTGTCAATCAAAAGGCCTTCGACCTGGTGAAAGAGTGGATATTTACGAGCATTCACTTCTTCGTTGCGATAGACCCGACCCGGGGCAATGATGCGCAAGGGAGGCTTGGTATTTTCCATCACGCGAATTTGCACTGTCGAAGTTTGGCTGCGCAACAGGCTTGAGGGGCCGATATTTGTATAGAAAGTATCTTGCTCATCGCGGGCTGGGTGAGATGCTGGAGTATTTAGTGCATCAAAATTGTAGTAGTCGGTTTCGACTTCAGGGCCATCGGCTACGGTGAAGCCCATGCTGTAAAAGATGCTGATAATTTCGTTGCTGATTTGGCTAAGTGGATGGCTGTGACCAACAAGGCATCTGGTGCCAGGGATGGTGACATCAATTGTTTCTTGGGCTAAGCGCTGATTGAGATTGCTGTCGTATAGATGGTTACGTTTACCGTCGTGGGCCTGTTCGATTTGGATCTTGGCTTTATTTCCCAATTGACCAGCTTTAGGGCGAATCGCTTTGTCTAGCTTGGAAAGACCGCGCAGTATTATTGTCAGCTCGCCTTCGCGGCCTAGGTACTGCACCCGAAGACTTTCTAGGCTGTCTAAGTCGGTGGCGCTGTTTATGGCAGCCAGGGCGCTGTCAACTAGAGTGATGATCTTGGATTCGAATTCTTGAGCTTCCATCTTGCAAACCTGGGTAATGTTGAGCTTTTGTTTAGATTAGCAGAAGAGTCTGGCAGAGTACCTTGGAAAGCTCGCAGTCGTTGCGATTTGCAATTTTTCTAGACAGAAATTGTCATAATATATGTGTGTCTTTACTTGAGGCGCTTTTAGGGAGTCACTTTGCCAAGACCTAGATTCAAAAATACCAAGCGAGCAGCCCAGAATATTCCGACCACGCGCATATCGGTGATTGTGGTAGAGGGAGAGCAGATCTTGCTGGTTAAGCATCGAAAAGGCAATCGGCAGTATTGGGTGCTTCCCGGTGGTCGCCTTGAGTACGGTGAGACTTTTGAAGAATGCGCAGTGCGCGAGATGAAGGAAGAAACAGGCCTAGACGTGAAGGTCGATGACTTTGTCTTTCTTTCTGAGGCAATAGCTCCTGATCGTTCCCGTCATATTGTCAACGTCTATCTTACGGCCCATGTTGTTGGCGGCATTTTGAAGTTAGGTGACGAGCCTGTTCTTGCCGCTGTTGACTACCTGCCAATCAAAGATCTGCCCTCACTTACGCTCTTTCCACCAGTGGGGAAAACTGTGATCGATTCGTTACCTAGCTCAACCAAAGGGTGCATCAGGTATCTTGGCAATCTTTGGGTGTAGTATCATGCTCAACTCAATATAAAAGTTAGGGAGATCCAGAGATGGCTCAGCAAAAAGGCATGAAAAGAGCAGTCAAGGTAGCAGAAAGAGCTCGCAAGAAAGTTGTGGCTAAGAAAGCTGCTGTTGTTCGCCAAGTAAAGAAACTTGTGAAAGAAGCTAGCCAGGTTGAAAGCAAGCCTGCTAAAGCTCAAAAGGCCGCTAAATAAGACTTCAAGTCTATAAAGTTCTTGCTTCCTCCAGATTTTGCATTTGGAGGAAGTTTTCTCTTGCTATTAGTTCTCTGTCTCTCCCTACTGCATGCCTTCGCCGAAGGTGAAGATCACGCCGCCGACTAAGGCGTCTATCACTCCCATTGCCCTTAGGCGTTGCCAGAGGCTGAACAGAGACTCTGGTTCTTTTAAGTTTGTCACTTGAATAATGCGATCGACCCGATCACTTTCGACCAGCAACCCACCCTTGATTTTAATAATTTCAAAGCCTGTGCTGCCGTGATCGACTGCTGCTTCATCTTCTTCAATACTGGCTGGCTCTTCGGCTGCCGCAAGTTCTTTGAGACGGGTTACCAATTTGCCAGTTAATTCAAGCAATTCAGGTACACCTACTCTCGAGTAGGCAGACATCAAAAAGACGCTCTCTTTGAGCTTTAGATCGTCCTCGTAGAGGGTTTTTGTCTTCTGCTTAGAAAGAGCATCAATAACTTTCTCTTTAATGGCTTGGGCCTCATCTTCCATCATCATTTCGGCTTTATTAAGCACGACCAGCTGAGGTAGCAAGCTAAGATCTTTGTCGTAGAGTGTAAGCTCATTGTTGATTGTTTGCAGATCGGCTAAAGGGTCTTCTGAATTGATATCAACCATGTGAATAAGCAGTCTGGTGCGCTCTACGTGCCTAAGAAAGTTATGGCCGAGGCCAATGCCTTGGGAGGCACCTTCTATCAGGCCAGGAATGTCAGCCATGACAAAACCGGGACCGCGTTCTGGCTTGACTACACCAAGGTTGGGTTCAAGGGTGGTGAAGGGATAATCAGCAATCTTTGGTTTTGCCCGGGTAGCGGCCGCTAGGAGGGTCGATTTGCCCGCATTTGGCATGCCGATGATGCCGACATCGGCTAGCAATTTAAGCGTCAGCTGCAGGCGTCTAGCTATGCCTGGTTGACCTGGTTCGCAATAGTGCGGGGCGCGCTTAGTTGGTGTTGCCAACTCGCAATTGCCTTTGCCGCCATAGCCCCCTTCGGCTACCATCACTCTCTGCTTGTCTGTAATTAAGTCGGCTATTATCCGGTCTGTATTCAGATCTTTGACAACAGTCCCTACTGGAACCCTTATGGTTATGTCGTTTCCAGCCTTGCCATGGCAGTTTTTGTTGGCACCTTTTACTCCTGGTTGCGCTTCGAACTTCTGCTTAAAGCGGAAGTCGACTAGGGTGCTCAAGTCGTTGGTGGCCTCAAGGTAGACACTGCCGCCCCGACCACCGTTGCCACCGTATGGCCCCCCCATGGGCTCATATTTCTCTTTACGCCACATTACAGCGCCGTTGCCACCGTCGCCAGAGATCACTTCTATTTCAACTTGGTCTATTAATTGGCTCATTTTTAGAAGATAGCTCCGAGATCTGTCTGATAACTAGCTAGATCTTATACTGATCCTTTAACTAGAAAATAATTTATATATACTTAGCTCTAGATCTGTTTGATTTTGATCATCTACGTGGCAGATAGAAGAGCCATCAAGAATAGCTGGGACCCTTGCGTTTTTCATAGCACTAAAGAATCGCCGCAAGAATACTTATCTAAGACCAGGAGGATAGGACTTGGAAGAGAGAATCACAATCCACGAGAAAGCACGTGGTGAGACCATTAACGTTTACATCGGTGAGTATCGCGGTACTAAGTACCTCCATATTCGCGAATGGTATGTCGATAAGGACCAAGAAGAAAAGCCCACCAAAAAGGGAATTGCTTTGCCGATCGATAAAATTCCAGCATTGAAAGAAGCAATTGATCGCCTGGTGCCTGCGGCTGCTGAAGAGTAAAACCTAAATATTTGGAAAAACCTGTATGCTTAGCTAGTATCTTGATTTGGTGCGCACCTTAAGCTAAAGGAATATCTAAGTATCTTGCTGCAAAAATCTAAAACCGCTTTGTTCGGTATTCTTCCGTTAGTTCTATCAGTGCTAAGTTTGACCTCTGCAGGGGCTGCCCCGAGCGGAGGTCATTCTCTTAAGAAGGCTGAGGAGGTTTCATCTAATGATGAAGCTACGCCTATCTCACCAATCAAACTTTCTACTTTTCGTCCTAAGCAGGGCGAGGTGGTAGAGCTAATCTTATTGGCAAAAGAACTGGCTCTGGAGCCTGGCGTAGAGCCCCCAGTAGTTGAATTTCTTGGCAATAAATATAAGCTCTTTGCTTTCGAAAGTGAAGATGGAGCCGCCTATCGTGCACTATTGACGGTGCCAGTGGTACAGAAGGTCGGTTCTACAGCCGTAACTGTTGGGCCGTTCTCAACACGCGTGATTGTTACTGATGCTCACTATCCCGTGCAAAGGCTAACTTTGCCACCGTCCAAAAAGCAAAAGCTACAGTTTCGCCTGTGCGTCACTGGACTAAGAATTTTAATGCCCCTTCGAAAGCCCGCCTTTCGGCCGGGTTTGGTCTGCGCCGCATTGTTAATGGAAAGCTTTTGCCAGACTATTTTCATAGTGGCTTAGATTACGCTGGTTTCCAGGGGAGCCCTATTGTTGCCTGCGCACCAGGAGTGGTGGTCTTGGCCAGTACTGGCGTGTTTAAGCTGCATGGAAATACTGTGGCAATAGATCATGGACAGGGAGTGGTTTCTTTCTACATTCATATGCAGAAAATCAATGTTAAATTGGGACAGAAAGTTGATGCTGGGCAGTTAATAGGTGCCGTTGGCCAAACTGGTCGGGCCAATGGACCCCATTTGCATTTTAGTATCTACTGCAACAATGTCGCTTCTAATCCG
>LNEX01000150.1 GCA_001464165.1 bacterium Ga0077546 | reverse complement strand
AGATTCTTGCTCATCGGTCTGACGCAAGGCAGCAATTTTGACAGCAGGAAGCAGACCGTTCTCTTCTAATTTTTTTGAAACTGTTTCAACAAATGCCTTTGTTTTAGTCTTATCACCATTATTTTCACTTTCGTACTTAACGACGTCAGCGCGCAGTTGATTGTATGCGGCACTGGCATCACCTTCAACTTTATTATGCCTGAACTGCCCGCTGGCATTCTCAACTGCTTTATCAGCGGTTGCTGGGCTGTTGCCCTCTGCAATTGGTTTGAAATACTTGCCTGGTGCTTCGCTCATTATTTTTACTCCGTAAGATTTGGTCTTTGAATAAAACTAGCTTTCAGCTAACTTTAGTAAATGTATTGGTTTCAGAAAATCAAAGGTCGAGAACTTAAATCAGTTAGCAGACAAAACGAAGACTTAAACGACGCAGTCCATATTTAGTTTTTAGCATCGCTCGTGTGACGATTCCATACCGTAAATAGAGCAGCGATACCAATTAAGTGGCGGTCTTCAATCTGCAGTATATTGAAAACTTTGTGTCAAAAACATAAACATATTGAGCATTGCCAAAGCAGCTCCACACGGCGTTGTTGGCCGATACCAAGCCAGCCCAAATAATGAATTGATTCAATCAAAACAAACAAAAAACAATTTCAAATCAACGACATTTTACGGTCACATTCGCCGATTACGACATTCTCATCAAGGCCGGATCACTTCGTAGTATTCCCACCCTAAGTGATAAAGAAGACAAATCGCCAACAGCAATTAATTAGGGATCAACGTATACATGAGGCAAGAAATACATTTCGCTGCTCACTGGAATTCACAGAAAGAAAAGAAAAAAATAACTTGTTTGTTCCTATTACATCTGCGCAGAAAGGTGCAGCAAAGTAACACAAAAACCTGAACCAACTATGTTGAAACTGAACCCTATATACCAATGGGATCGCAAATTGCGCTTTAACTTAATTACTATTATTTCCAAGACCCACAGTCGTATTGGGCTATCTAGCGGCCCAATCTATAATGTGCTGATATACTTGATCATCAAACTTGTCAGCACCATAACCGGCAAGACTATCAAAAAGATAGTCTTGCGATTCAGTGTTACGAGACACAGACTTAAGAATCTTATTGATTGCTTCAATTTGCTTTGCTGGTGTATCTATTTCGGCAATCATATCGGTGATCAAATCAGCATAGATCGGGTGACCCGTCTCAACAAATACCTTAGTTAAAGTACCATCTTTAAACTTTGCTCTAGCGATTTCCAATGCCTTTTCTTCATCGCGTGAATATAAACAGGCGAAGGCGTCCGCAGAATGAGGCCCATCTTTTTTAGCCAGATATTCAAGAATAGAATCTGGAGTCCTGCCAGACTTATATGCGCTGCCAGCAGCGGCAAAGAGTTCGCCTAAATCAGACGCATCGCGCGTTTTCATAGTGAGTAATTTGGCACCGCCCTCAGTACCAAATAATTTAGGATAAATCCTTAGAGCGAGGTTACGCTCTTCCCAAGAATCAGAACCTGTGATGACTTTCTCAAGCTGCTCCTTTGCTCCAGGAGTTAGCTCTTTCTGGGCCCAGAGGCTTCGGGCCATAAGTTCTTCATAACGCGGAGCCTTATGACCATTCTTCACACCTGATTCTAGAGCCTCCTCTAGGGCTTTAGCGTGAATCAGCTCTTTGATGGCACTGATTGTTCCTTTTGCGGGCAGTACTAGCTTGTTTCTAAAGACATCATCAGAGTCAGCAAGGTAAGCTTCACCTATGTGTACAGCCCAATTTTCGCGATTGGTAAAACCAGCATAATCGCGGAGTAATAGAGGCTGAAAGAGATGACTATTCTCTAGATCAATGGCATAATCATAAACACGTCTATATGCACTTTGATTTTCATGAAGATGACTCCATTCATGCCGTATATTCGGTTGCCTCTGATTTTCTATCGTGTTGCTTAACTCCGGATAGAAGGTTAATACACCAGCATCACTGTTTGCTGCTGCTTCCGAAACGAAAGGTATTCCACCGTTCTGCTCAAACCAATCAACGGTATGCCAGGGATCGGCATAGCTCCCTCGATTTTCAATAAACATTTGTCGAATGTGTTCACCACCGTCAGGAAGATCACGCAAATCTGATGCCAGTAAACTCGGGGTAAGTCTTTGATAATGCAGCTCTGGCATTTGCATAGCACTGCTGGCGCTTGGCACTGTCGTTGATTGCTCCAGTGACGGGCTAGAATCTAAAACAGGAGTAGTTTGAGTCTTGATCGCCTTCAAATTAGACTCAATAGTACGTATGTCTACGGATTCTTCTAGCGGAACATAGACTCTAGTCTGCCCTTTATCAAGCGGGACTTCATGGTAGAGGCGAGCCTCTTGAGTCAAAGCCTTATGCCAGTAGGACGACCAATCGGAGATACCGTCATCTGCAAATTTTTTCTTTAGTTCAAGCGGCGACAATTCGGCATATTCTGGCTTAACTACCATTTTCTGAACCACAGCTATCTTTTCATCACCGCTAAGCTTGATGCTACCATCCCTGGTAATTACTTCAGTTGGCTCTCCTCTTTTTAGTATGACCATATAAAGGTCATCACGAGACAAACCAGAAACATCTATGCTTCCGTCTTTAGCATTCGGTGAAAAAGTTAGATCTATTTTTTCTCCTGTCTCTTTGAGTCCGCTCGCGGCAGAACCATTCCAGTTGTTCTTAGCTTTAGAGAAGCTAGCTCCCAATACTTTTAGGCCAGCAGTAAAAACTACACCAGCGCCAGCACCGCTAAGGGCACCGCCAATAGTGCGATTGCCAATTTCACTCAGATTTTCACCAACCGATTTATCTGAATTCCAGGCCCCAGTTACAGAGACCAGTTCACTTCCTGAACCTGCCAAGGAGCCAGTAGCCGCGTTTAGCCCCAACTCAGTAAGCAAAGCGGTTGCCTTAGTTGGTTTCGACGTTCTAACAGCCTGCACAAGAGCTCTTTCAATCAGATTTTCGCTGCCCTCGGTGGCCACTTCTACAGCTAACGACTTAACTGCTTCCTCCGATATTTGAGCCTTCCCTTGCGAGATAGCCTCTCGATATAGCGAGCTTAGACCTTTCTCTAAAGCTTGTTCACCACCTTCTTTAAGCAAATACTTGGGCTTAACCAAAAGATTCTCACTCAGAAGAGACACGAATTCTTTGCTAGTAGCGGATGCCGCACCATCACCTATCTTGAATGCAGCGGCTAGTTGTTGCGGGCCAAGCAATGCTACAGCAGAGTTAACAAAGCCTCCCGCACCATCGGCTGCTACTCTTTGATAGTTACCCAAATCATAACCTTCGCCCAAAAGAAGCTTGTTACCACCTACTTTGGTCGCCGCACCAGCCGCACCGACAGCTCCAAAGAGCAAGGGTGTGGTAGCACCAGCCGTACCAACCGCTACTGCCAGCGAACCTACTACAATAGCGCCGTCGGTGACTGTGCTGGCTATTTCTTCTTTTTGCTTCTGCCAACTCGTTAGACTCTCTTGAGCTGCTGTGAAGAGCCTCTGCTGCTCTTCGACTGGCAAATCTTCGAACTTAGCACTAGCCGTTTCATTGGCTTTGCGGAAGTTATCCAGACTTTGGGCGGCTGAATAGCGGTCACCAAAATCGACACTGCCAAGTAGCCCAGACTCACTTTTGCGACGGTCTTCTGCCAGTCTCTCTATTTGCTCAGCACGATTCTGCTTGTCTGCTGTCAACATCGCCGCAGTCTCTGGCCGCCCTTCTTCTGGCAATTTACCAAGAATATCGCTGAGATTGTCTTTGTACTGTTTGGCATAGGCATTGCTCAAAGCATTGCGTTCATCAGACTTGACTTGACCAAGGCTAGCTCTAACCTCTGCAATTTCAACTGCATTTAAAGTTTGTTCTGAAATTGCCGCCGCCCTCAGTTGATTGAGCGCAGTAAATTCGCCCTTTGCTGCAATTTCTTGCACCAACTGTCTCTCTTCTGGTCTGTTAAACCTGGCAAAAACTTCTCTCTGTATGTTCTTCTCAGCTTCTGTTGGCGCAGCATTATTCAAGATGGCGGCTTTTTCCTGCGCACTCAAGTTCGACAACACCTTGTAAGCATCAATGTCTCTTTCTGTATACCTCAGCTTTTCGCCAATCTCTACCCGACCATTTTCTTCAAAAAGGCTCTTGGCCAATGGCTTGTAAATAGTGTCAAAATTGCTACCACCATTTTCGTCATAATAAACTTCACCTGAGCGGTAAACAGCCTGACTTAACTCCTTTTCTAGAGCGCTTCTCACTTCTTTCTCTTGTGCAGTTTTTGGCTCTTTCAAACTGCTTAACAGCGATGGCTCTGACTTGATATACGATTCAATATTATCAATAGATTTAGCTAAGTTATCGCCGTTCAATCCACCAAGCTTAACTTGTTCTAGCGGCGTTAGCTTTGCTTCTTTGCCTTCTATTATCTCACCAAGCAGGCGGCGAGCAATTCTGCCGCCATCTGTGTCTGGACCAAAAGTCTCAGTCAACTGATTGTCTATCTGACTGCGATAGCTTGGCTCATTTTTATAATGAGCCCGCTCGCTCTGATTCATCTCTAGAACATCAACAATGGCTAGGCTTTGTTCTCTGGCGCCAGCTTCAGCACCCAGGTCTTGCCACGTCTCTAATGTAGTGCGGCCAGCGGTCTTAGAACTCTCGAAGCTGTCAGCTTGCAACTTGCGATCAACAATGGTACTGACCCGCTCAAGCTCTTCTTGAGATAGAAAGGTTTTCAAACTAGTATTCAAATCACGGCGAAAGTTCGGTTCTGTTTTTAGCCTATTAAAATCTTGAGCCGATAGCTCACGATCAACAAGCTCATATACCTTGTTCTTGTCATGTCCAGCACCAATACCAATGAAACCGTCCGAGTGTGTTTGAGCAAGCTTTGAGATTAAGTTATTGTCGCCGTACAAAGCCTGAGCCTCTAGAGCACTGGCTTCTCGAGGATTGAAGCTACTCTTTAAAGCTTGATTAAATTTCGCGTAAGCCTCTATCGATTCAAGCTCTTGAGCCGATTGACCACGGATTTGATTGACTGAACCCTTGTCTACACTGGCTAAATCATGACCACGTCGCAATATCTCTCTCTGCTCACTACCCATGTTTTTTACGGCCTGCACCACACCGTCTTTGTCTGTGCCGAATAATCCTTGGTTAAAATCAATCAGAGTGGCGACTTGGGTTTCTCCATGTTTAGCTAGATCTTGAGCTATTTTAAGGTCTTTGCCGGTAAAAGACTTCGAGAGAAATGTGACGGCGGGGTCAGAGTCAATATATGTTTCATTATTAAAGAGCTTTCTTGCCTCTG
>LNEX01000149.1 GCA_001464165.1 bacterium Ga0077546 | reverse complement strand
CCTGGTTCTTTAGCCCTAACATCGCTGCCCTTTAGTAAAATGCGAATAGCCTCTTTATCTTCTTCTCGCAGCCCTGGTGTCGAAAGAAGCATCTCCTCTAAGGGCTGGCCATGCTTCGAGAGCGACTCTTTTTCGGCTTCACTTACATCCTTGCTACTCATAACAGAGAGCTGCTCTCTCAACTCACGACGACCAGCAACGAGATCTTTTTCTATGCCAGCAGCGTTTTCTTTGGCTACTAAACTAACTGGATTGGGAATGAGAAAGAAATCAGTGACCTGTTTGACAGGCTTAAAATCAGCATCTTTCTTGGCTGCTTCTTTTAACCTCTGAGTAGCAGTTTCCAATCTAATCATGGCACTTTCAGGAGCCTCTACTGTCGCTTTGAGACGAGCACTGTCGTTTTTCGACAACCTAGCATCAATGTCTGAGGCAAGATTGCCTGGATGTTCTTTATCACGGGCATATGCTGCATTCAGCCGCTGCATTGTCTCTTTATCGCGGGGCAAACTGCTCAATGTCCGCTCGGCTTTAGCTGCATCTCCACCACGCAGGTCAATCATCCATTTGTCTACATGAAGGTCTTCTCTCAACTGCTTGGCAGTAGCTTGAATGACATCATCGGAAACTTTTTCTTTGGTGTTCAATGGCGGGCTTGGTAAAGGCGCTGGCTTAAAAGAAGAAGAAGAAGAAGACTTATAGAGAGTGCTAGCATCAACTGCCAATGTCTTAGGCTCAGATGCATGTTTTTGTTTGCCCTCGGCCTGCTTCTTTTGTTCAACCAGAGCCTCAGCATGAAGCTTGGCGGCCCTCGCTTGCTTCGCTACCTGCGCTTCTTTTGCAGCTTCTTCTGACTTATTTGCCGCTTCTGTCGATTCGGCATTGCTGTGCTTTGCTATTGATGTATCTTTAACTTTTGCCATTCTAAGCACCTAAGCCTAATCAATCGCCTAGGGCGATCGATACAAAGAAACTGGGGGAGATGTTCAAGTTTTAAGACTCAATGTCGCCAGACTCTGGCAAAGAAAAGCGACACCGATGTCAAGAGGCAGTATGCGAAATCAATTGTGTCAGAAAAATATACGACTATCTTCGGTCTTCCTGTCAAAAAGTACGCCGCAGCCAGTGGTACAAACAGCTTGGATGACGCACAAGAAGCCTCTGAAAATCATCCAGCTTGATTCGTCCGTTTGATGCAGACAGATCTGGCTTCGATTGATCTTCCGCCCAATGTACTTTTCTGGGTGCGCAAACACGCAAGAGTACTAAAAGCTATTTATGACGCAGCCACTGACAATAGAGACATCATTAGCGAGCGACAGATATGTATTTGTCACAAATTTTGTTCCATGATGTAAACGCTATAGGGTTTGCATAGTTGCACCCCAGCGGTACGACTTGATGCAGGGAGCCTTGTATGAGCGATAATTTTGATGCGCCTTCAGTTACTAAAATTCTGATTAGCAAAGTTAAAGTAGCGATAGACAAAAATTCAGTAAGAGATCGCCTAGACGTAGAATTGACACTAGGACTAATGAGCGAAAGCCAACGGAAGGAAGTGGCAAGTGAAATGGAAAAGAAATTTTCCTGGCGTTTAGGCACCAATCCATACGTTTCTGTTATTCGGGGCAGTCAAGGAAATGTCGTGGCAATACATTTCTACCCTGGATGGCTAGACATAGACAACTACGGACAAAAACTTCTGATCGCCACCTATTCGATGAGCCTCTGAAGTTAGAAGAGGCAAGAATTTCCTATACCATTGAGAGAGAGCGAATCCAATTGCGACGGATATAAATTTGAACCAATAGGAAGCTGATGCAAATATGCACGACCAAAGAGAAGGGCTATTGTCGCCTTAGGATTAGAAGGGAAATAAAAATGGAGGTAACTTGCCGTTATGTTTCCGTGGTGATAGACCGCCTCGCCTCTCCTATTATCAAACTTTGCACGAGCATGCTCTGCTGCTTCTAACTCAGTGCTAAGCTCTGAATAATGAAAAGTATGGCCTCTAATTTCGCCTTGCTCGCCTTCCAGGTACTGATGACCAAGAGCTGATAGCCGCTTGCGCATTATGCCTTTACCGGGCATCAAGCCCGCCATAGAAAACTCAGCTCCAACAAGATTAGAAAGTGAATCAAGAAGATAGAGCATGCCACCACATTCAGCATATATACGACCGCCATTTTCAATATGATCATTCAAGGCCGAGACTACTCTCCTACTGTTCGAGAGCCAATCTAAGTAGAGCTCTGGATAACCGCCAGGTAAGTAAACACAATCGCACGACTCAAAGCGTTCATCTTCTAAAGGAGAAAAGAAACTAAGAGTAGCGCCCATCTCTTCTAGCAGTTGCAAATTTGCTGGATAAATAAAAGAAAAGGCTTTATCCCGAGCTACTGCTATTTTCTTGCCAAGCAAAAGTGGTTCGCATCGCTCTAAAGCAGCTGGATAAAAGACAGTCGCAGGCGGTAGCTGGGACAGCCAGGTTGATGCGATTACCTCACAGGCGGTATTAAGCTGATGCTCAAGGTCATCTAATTCAGATGCTTGCACTAGACCAAGATGGCGGCTAGGTAAAGTAAAAGAATCTTGCCTGCGCAGCGAACCAAGAAAAGCTGGCCGACTAGAAAAGCTCTCACCTTCACGGACCTCTCTCTCATAAAGCATAGCTTTTTCGATTATAGAAGCATGTTTATCGCTAGCCACCTTATTAGCCAGAATGCCATAGAAATTCAAACTCGGCCTGAAACCCTCTAAACCTTTAGCCAGTGCAGCTATTGTTTCACCCATTCCAGAAGCATCAATCACGGCGACAATAGGCAAATTAAAGCACTCTGCTAGGTCGGCAGTAGAGGGCGTGCCATCAAA
>LNEX01000148.1 GCA_001464165.1 bacterium Ga0077546 | reverse complement strand
GACAGCAAGTTAACCTTTATTGCTTGTGGTTAGGTTGCTACAATTTGCGACTATTTCGAGATAAAGCAAGGCAGTCAGCTTTTCAAGCGCATAACGTCTTGTATACACACAGCATCGCCCCCCGTAGATGGAGAACCGAGAACCGTATGACTAATAGAAACTCGTTCAGAATTTTCACTTTGGCTTTAGCGGCATCTATTTCTGTCGGGTCAAATTTTGCCTGGAATGTTGAGGCTTTAGCTCGTGGTAATTCAGATTCGATTTCGGGTCTTCAAATTGCTGCGAACAAGACATATCAAATTCGCATCACGCGCGAGACAGTCAGAGCCGATCAGCTCATGATGCAAGGAAAATTCACTGAGGCTGCCGATCTTTATAAAGGCGAGATGACCAGAAGTCCAAAGAGTACAGCTGCTGCTGTTGGTTATGGCATGGCTCTCGCTAAGCAGTTTAAGTTAGATGCTGCCGAAGAGAATTTCGCCAAAGTTTTGGCAAATGATCCAATGAACGCCATGGCTCACGCTGGTAAGGCTATGGTGATGTTGAATAGGCTAACTTCGTCGTCTGGTACCGTTATTAAAAATAAAGATGCTACTTTGCGCAGTGCTGAGGCTGAAGCCAAGCAAGCAATCAGCATCGACCCCGGCATGCCTGAAGCCCACATCACCCTGGGAAACATATATAAGGAACAGGGTCGCCTAGATGAAGCGATTAGCGAGTATAAAGAAGCCACTCGGGTTGATCCTAAAAACTCTGAAGCCTACGGTCAGATGGGTATAGCCAAGCTCAACAAAGAGCAATATGCTGATGCTGTTGCTGCGTTTAAGCAGGCTGTCTCACTCAATTCTGGCAATTCTACTGCTCACTATGGCTTGGGTCGTGCCTACTATAAACAAGGCCTGTACGACGAAGCATTGAAAGAGCTCAATACTTCGCTCTATCAAAACCGCAACAGTGCTCCTGTGCATCAGACCATGGGTGATGTCTATGCTGCCCAGGGTAATACAGTGGCCGCCATCCAGCAATTGCAAAAATCTATTAGCATTAAGCCAGAGAACCCTGATGCTTACCTCCATATTGCCGATATCAGACAAGGCCGCGGCGATCTTGAAATGTCTATTGCTGAGCTTCGTTCTGGTTTAGAAATGATGCCCAATAATCCCGACTTGCATTTGCGTGTGGCTGATCAAAGTTTGCAGCTAGAAAAGCTTGATGATGCTGTCAAAGAATACCGCACAGTGCTTGATGCTAATCCACAAAACTCGGCAGCAGCAAAGGGTTTGACTAGAGCTTATTATCTCAAAGCCAACAAAGAAGCTACTGGTGCTTTCTTTGTATCTAATGAGTACGAATCTGCTCAGCGCATGATTGATCAAGCTGTCAAAATGAATCCAAATGATATGGAACTGAGACTGGCACAAGCTAAGTTGCGTTCCATGGCTGGCGTACCAGTTGATCTGGCTAGCATTGGTACACCGACCAATGATGGTGAGAGAGTGGCTTATGCTGAGGCTCTTCTTGCTCAAAACAAGTTTAGTGAATCTGATCAACAGATGAACACTGTTATCGCCAATGCTTCGGATGCTAAGCAGACCTTTGCTGTTGGTGATTTGGCCTTGATGATCAAAGATCTCCCTAGTGCTGAAGCTGCTTACAAGAAAGCTTCTAGCTTCCCGGGTGGTGAAGAGCGGGCCAAGCGTGGTCTTAATTTGGTTGCTAAGCAAAAAGATGTGGCTCGGCAAGAGTTAACTCTTGGTGACGATCTTGCTAGACGTAGTCAGTTAGCCAGTGCTATCGACAAGTATCACGCATCTATATACGACAATCCTAAGATTGCTGATGCTCGTATGGGAATTGGCAAGACTCTAGAGAGACTGAAGCCAGAAGCCTCAAAAGATCTTAAAGAAGCAGTTGTTCAGTACAAAGCCTACATGGCTCTTACTCCCAATATGCCTCCAAAAGAAGTAGAGAAGATGAACAAGAAGATTGCTAATCTCTCAGAGAAGGCCTACAAGCTCGAGCAAAAAGAGAAAGACCGTCAAAGAGGTTAGACCTTTCTTTTTACCTTTATCTTTTGCGTTTCTTTCCTTAGCTTGGAAACCACCTGTTACAATTATCGGGTGGCAGACTGGAATAACAAGAAAGTCAGTATTTTAGGGCTAGGTAGAAGCGGCATCGCCGCCGCTTCCTACCTGGTTAAGCGCGGGGCTAAGGTTCTTGTATCTGAGTCTCAGCCCAAAGACAAGATCAATCCGAAGTTGTTGGCTGAGCTGGCTGCTTTACCGGTTGAAAGTGAATTTGGTGCTCATAGTGAGCGCTGTTTAAGCTGGTCTGAGCTTGTTATTACTAGTCCAGGTATTCCGCCCCATTCCGACGTTATGCTCAGAGCGAAGGCCCATGGACGAGAAGTAATTTCTGACGTTGAACTTGCCTTTCGCGAGTGTAACGGCACCGTTCCTTTTATTGCTGTCACTGGCACCAATGGTAAGTCAACTACGACTGCTTTGATTAGCTACATTCTAGAAAAGGCTGGTCGTCTAGCTCCTGCCTGCGGCAATATTGGCGTGCCAATCTTGAGTCGCCTAGATAGCGGACCCCTCGACTTCCTAGTTGTAGAGGTTAGCTCTTATCAGCTCCATTATTCGCCTACATTTGCTCCCTATATAGGCATTTGGCTCAACCTTACACCTGATCATCTTGACTGGCACAGTGGCCTTGATCCTTACATAGAAGCAAAACGTTCGATGTTTGCTCACCAAGAAATGGAATCGTATGCCATTCTCAATCAAGATGATTCAGTGGTGGCAACCACAAAAACAAAAGCTGAGTTGTTTCCTTTTACATTGCTGCCGGATGATAACCGCGGCATACAGGGTGCGTATTTAGAGGATGGCTTCTTGTGCTATTCGTATAATGCTCGCACGAGAGTTGTCTGCAACCAGAATGATTTGCGTATCATCGGCAAGCACAACATTGAAAATGCTCTCGCGGCAATATCGGCCTGCTGCTTAGCTGGCTTGAATGAAAAAGAAATTGAGCAGCATCTGCGTACCTTTAAAGCACTAGAGCATCGCCTTGAATTCGTCGAAACCGTTGATGGCGTTGATTTCTACAATGACTCAAAAGCTACGAATACCGATTCAGCTATTAAGGCTCTTGAATCTTTTTCGGAGAAGAGCGTCATCCTTATTGCTGGTGGCAAAGATAAAGGAACTCCGCTTTCTGATTTAATTCAATCGATAAAAAAATACGCTTTGGGCGTTATCCTTATTGGTGAAGCAAAAGAACGTTTTGAGAGAGCTTTACGTGAAGCCGGATTTAACGATATATATCTTGCCGCTACTATGGAGGAAGCTGTTCAAATCGGCGGTAAATTGAGAAAAGGACCAGTATTACTTTCCCCTGCCTGTGCCAGTTTCGATATGTTCAGGGATTTCGAGGATAGAGGCCGTGTCTTCAAGGATCTTGTCCGCGCAAGGGCGCGAGAGATGGCGTCGCCGCGACCATAGCGGTGACTCAAGCGATAAAACTCCCGCCGCTCCTGAATACAGAGGCGGCATCGATCGCACCTTGGTAGGTATTACCCTTAGCCTCTGTGGATTTGGTTTGATGGCTGTCTATTCAGCCTCGGCTCCGGAAGCACAACAAAGTTTTCATGACTCCACGACGCTCTTACGCAAGCAGACCATGGCCTTTGTCATCGGCTTGTTTGTGATGTTTACGGTTAGTCGCTACGACTATCGCCGTTTGAAAAAATTCGCCTGGCCTCTGGCGTTGTTCGCTCTAGCTTCGCTATCAATTACTCTCGTCAATATTCCTGGCTTAACTGTGCAGACCATGGGCTCAAGCCGTTGGTTAACGGTTGGTCCGCTGCAGTTTCAACCGTCAGAAGTGGCTAAGGTCGCTACTATCTTGCTTCTTGCATCCGGGCTTGCCAAATATTTCTGGTGGCATCGTCAAAATTTCTGCCGAATTGCTGTGGTTTTGATCATGGCGGGTATTGTCATCAAGCAACCTGACTTGGGTAGTGCCAGCATGATTCTTGCTAGCTTGCTCACTCTACTGTTTGCCAGTGGTACAAACTTCTTGCTACTTCTCGGTGCCCTGGGCGGCACTGCTCTTCTTGCCTGGCAGCATATCCAAAAGCATCCATATCAGATGGCTCGTATTGAAACCTGGCTCAATCCGTATCTTCATCCCCAGAAAGAAGGCTGGAATATTATTCAGGCGCAGTATGCCATCGGTTCGGGCGGCCTATGGGGTCAAGGATTTGGACGCTCATTGCAGAAGCTTTATTACCTTCCTGTGCAATTCGCCGATTTTATTTTTGCGGTCATTGCGGAAGAGTTTGGTTTGATTGGCTGTAGTTTGTTGATTGGTCTTTTTGCTTTGTTTGGAGTCTATGGCTACAAGGCGGCAATGTCCTCCAAGACTCTGTTTGGCCGCATCTTGGCCATTGGTATCACTAGTGAAATATGTACTCAGGCTGTCATTAACATGATGGTAACTACTGGCCTGCTGCCGGTTACCGGTATTACTTTGCCATTCATTAGTTATGGTGGCACATCTTTAGTGGTTACTTTGTCTATGGTCGGCATTCTGCTATCAATCTCAAGAGATCGCGCCGCTGTGGCTGAAGACGATGAAGAGCTAGAAGAAGAATCTTCTCCTCCTCTTCCACCAAGCCAGCCCCCGGCTCCACCGACAAAACCCTCGCACTCACCCCATGCCTTGAGCACAATGTAAGGACTGTTCAAACAGATGGTTGGTCATCGCATAGTACTAACAGGTGGTGGCACCGGTGGTCACATTTACCCAGCTCTTTCGGTAGCTGAGCATCTCAAGGACGACCCATCGGTTGAGGCCATCTTATATATAGGGGCAAGTGGTCATCCCGAAGAAAAACTAGCGCGAGACAATGGCCTCGACTTTATTGGTTTGAATGTCTCTGGCATGCCACGTAGTTTGTCCCCCCGCCTTATTACTTGGCCTTTTCAAATGTGGTCTGCAATAGAGCGCGCTAAAGAAGTTTTGCGCCAGTTTAAGCCTACTGTTGTGCTGGGAACGGGCGGTTATGCGTCGGCTCCGCCTCTTGCCGCAGCTAACTCGCTTGGGGTGCCGACAGCAGTGCATGAGCCAGATGCCCATCCGGGGCTGGTCAATCGCCTATTGTCGCGCCGTGCTCAGTTGGTTTCTCTCGGTATGCAAGGAGCAGCAGCGCGCATCAATGCCCCTCGTGGACGTATTGTTTTTAATGGCAACCCTGTGCGCAAGAGCTTTCTGGCTGAGCGTCATAGAGACTCAGGTTGTGCCATTCTCGGCCTGCGTTCAGATCTTAAAACTGTCTTGGTTACTGGCGGCTCTCAGGG
>LNEX01000147.1 GCA_001464165.1 bacterium Ga0077546 | reverse complement strand
AGAGCTGCTCATTGCCGCCTTTTTCACGAATTTCTTGATCGATGCGACCCATTTCGGTACGCAGGCCGAGCAGGTTGACCTCAGTTTGGTGAAGCCGTTCAATTAATTCTTCTTCTTTTTTATTGAGCTTCTCGATTTCTCTGAGCTCAATGGCACAGCGGTTCTCTAGATCGGCTGAACGTACAAAGACGAGATCGCGCTCTACTACTTCTTTCTGGTTCTTCAGTTCAAGATACTTGAGAGCCTGATATCGGTCAGTTTTTAGGGTTTCGAGTCGAGAGAGGATCTCGGTGAGAATGATTTTTTGTTGTTCAATTTTTTCGCCTACTGACTCAAGCTCGTTTTGAGCCTGATCAATTCGACGATCAAATTCAGCTACGCCGGCCAATTCGTCGATGATTTTGCGACGCTCGGTGGAGCTCATATGACGTTGTAACCAGTGGGGCTGACGTTGTATTTAGTCAGCTCTTCATGCACCTCAGTTAGGGTGGCTACGCGACCATTAAGTATATAAGTAGATGTATAGCCTGTATCTTTGACGCGAATTCTACGGGTGACTTCAAGCTCGGCACCGTCGTCGTGGCAGAAACGGACCCGCACTTTGGCTTCGGTTTTACCGCTCAAGTTATTGAGCAGATCAGGCAGTCTTTCGGCCCGCATTGTTCTTGTAGAAGATAAGCCCAAGGCAAATAGCAGGCTGTCAATGATGTTTGACTTGCCTGAACCGTTTGGCCCGGAGATGGTCGTGAAGCCATCTAAAAGAGGGACTAACGTTTGCTTCCCGAATGACTTGAAGTTATCAAGTTCGATTTCTTTGATTCGCAAAGATACACCTGAATGATGCTAGAGATGGCACCCTATTGCCGCATTAGACTACACACTGCATTTAGTGTCAAGAGTAGATAATACTTAGCATGACAATATTATCCCGAAATTGCCGTGCTGTCATCATTTTGGCCAAAAATAGCCGACTTTTCTCTGACTTTTCTTTGATTGAGCACCACTTTTTGATCGATTGAATATCTACTTGGGTAGATTTGGCAATATTTAGTGTGCCTAGCCCCGAGACTATATTCTATCTAAGTGAGCACCGCTGGCGGTGAGGAAACAGTCCATAGTCTCTCAGTAAGTTAGTATATCTCTATAGGCGTTTGATACCTCCCATCAGTGATCTGCTATATAGTTGGCCGATAGCCGATCTGGCTAGAATTAAGCTAATTTTGCCTCTTACCGGCTATAGAAAGAGTGCGGCCAAACAGATATACTTTTCTCGTAGCTAATTGGTGCTCCGGTGTCTCAATCTCATACTTCCAGTCAAATTGGTGATTTGCTTGTCACAGCAGGTCTTGTTTCTCCAGACAGTATTGAATCAGCCCTGGTCATGTCGAAGGGGCGAAAAAGCCCGCTGGGCAAGGTTTTAGTCGAATCGGGCTTGGTCTCAGAAAGGGAGCTTAATGGCACCCTTCAGGCCCAGAACCTCATTCGGGAAAGATTAATCAGCCCCGACAAGGCCAGCGATGTCCTAAAGCTTATGCGAGTGAACGGTGAGACATTTGTCGATAATCTCTTCTCTATTGGCTGCGAAATTGAGCACATTAATTTTGGTCGCAATTTAGGCAAACTATTCGTTGATGCCGGGGCCATTTCTCCCCACAAGCTTTCTCTCGCACTAGAAACCAGTATTTTGTCGGGTCTGCCGATCGTTCGTGTGTTGGTGCTGCAGAAGTCAGTAAATGAAATGGTGGCCTATGCTGGTTTAACAGCACAGCTCTTGGTCAATGAGCGCAAGATTGGCTATGACCAAGCCGTTGGGGCGCTAAAGCTATCTCATATGCACAATGAACATATAGAAGAAATTCTTGAGTTCGGTGGTTTGAAGCGCTATCGTGAAGAAAATTCAGTGCGCTTGGGTGAGCTGTTCGTGCTCTCTGAGCTTATTTCAGAGCTTGATTTGCTTTCATGTGTTGAAAAAAGTATGGCTGAAGCTAAGCCCTTGGGTCAGGTCGTAGTAGATGAAGGAATTATCAGTGAATTGATTGTTTCGTCTGCTTTGCGTGCCCAAAAGTATATAGCTGAGGGAACTGTTGACCCTGTTCGCGCCGCTCAAATGCTTGGTTTGTGCGCTAGAACCGGCCGGCCCCTTGAATTTTCTGTTGAAGAATTGGCGGCAATGAAACCAGTTATGGTGCGGCCATTTAGCGAACTAAAAGAGAATCTAAGCTTGGTCGATATGATTGAAATCATCGGTATCGTCAATAGCGCAGAGTTAGAGCAGGTAAGGCTTGTAGAGCAACGAGAAAGTGACCAGCTTGAGCAGTTTTTAGTTAATCGCGGCTTTGTAGATCAAGAAAAACTCGATGCCATTAAAGCAGGTCATGCCCTTATATCTCAAGGCGTGCTTACGGCTGAGCAGCTTATTTTTGCCTTTCATGTCTGGCTCTGGCGGCGCGGCGACTTTGTTTCGACCCTCAACCTCTTGGGCTGGAAAGCTTGATCGAATTTTTTGTTGTCCATTTGTTCTAATGCTATTCCTTATATAGGGCGTATGAATTGCCCAAGAAAATCATAAAGAACTGCGTCTATGAATTTGCTGTGGCGTTGACGGCTCAATTGGCTGAGCTCTAGAGGCGGCTGCTATCACTATGGTGTCTATATGACTTTGGTGCACATTCCCACTAATCGAATTCTCTCCCGGATTCAGAGGCGACCCATCGATCCGCTCTACTGGACCGATTTGTGCGGTCCGATTGGGCAGTATTTCAGAACGGTAGCCAATGATTTGCCTGAATTTTCGTCCAGGACGTTGTCCAAAGAAATTTGGCAAGAGCATGGTGCAGAAGTTGTCGACTATTACCTAAGGGGCATCAAAGACGATTTAATGCCCCAGATTACAGAGCCTTGGCTGGCGAAAGACCTTTTTCTCTTCTGTCAAAAACACATAGATGAACAGGCTGTGAGAAAAGTGTTTCGACTATTTAATAAGTATCGTCCGCTTCCTCCTCCTTC
>LNEX01000146.1 GCA_001464165.1 bacterium Ga0077546 | reverse complement strand
GCGCAAACAATGCCGAGTCGTTTAACCGGCTACTAGCCGCCCAAGATTGGAAAGGCACTTCTGAGTCAGCCCAAAGTCTTATCAGTTCATTTGTAAAAGAGGTTTCTGTGCCGCTGACAGCAGAGTATGCCCAGAATGTCGTCATGGGGCTGGTCGGGATGGGGGCATTGAAAATAGGTCAATCAGGAATTTCTAGCGTAAATACACAATGGGTAAAGTCGCTTGTAAGTAATCCGCAAAGCCTCGAGATGATTGAACTGGCTGGTCGAGCTGGCATGAACTCTTCATCAAAAGCGGCCGCTTCATCATGGATGCGCCAACTTGCAAAAGAAAGTGCCAAAGAAGTTGGCGAAGAGATTGGTCAAGAGGGTGTCACCACTGTTGCTGAAAGAGCACTGCAACAGGCCAAGTTGAATAGTCCGTTGGCTTCTACCCTACTCGCTGTGAGCATGGGCATGGCTCAGGGGCGGCTTGGCTCACATCATAATGGCGGTGCTAAGTTTAGCAGCGACAATGATTTACAGATTCATTCGAGTATGAGAGATAGTGTCCTTGAGAACTTGAAGAATTCTGGTCATTTGGTTGAGAAGCAGCCTGATGGCTCTTTCAAAGTTTCAGACTACAAAACTCCTGGTAGCGAATTGAGAATTTCTCTAAGCGACGATGTGCACGTGGTTTCAAATCATGTCGAGCAGGAGCATGCTATAGAGCCCGAGCCCAGCAGAAGACATAGTCGGCACGGTCTAGGCGTTGAGAACGATACTGATGTTAAAATTCAGAATCTATCAGACCAAATTGAGCTTGCTAGCCCTGAAGAGTCAGCAAAAATTAAAAGTGAAATCAAAGAGATTTTGCTTGAGAAAGCCCAAGAGTATGCTCGAAAACTCGGACTTGTAGTTAGAGATGAGAACGGAAAAGTTGTTGATTACTTAATTTCAGAGAAGAATATTAGACTTACGAGTGAGGGCTTCGATGATAGCTATGGTACTGATAACACCATTGAAATAAATTTGAATCGAACCGATCCGACCAGCGCACTTCTGCATGAAATGAAACATATGTCGGAGATGCTTGAAAGAACAAGTTTAGAGAAAGCCGATCCAGAGATGTTTGATCGAAGAATTCGAGAAGATGTTTTTGGAGAACTCGCTCAAGGGGGCGGTTTGCGTATTGCAGAAGAAGGTGGAGAGCAACGAACGGTTCCACGTACAGAGCTAAAAACTCTTGAGCAAAAAAGTGCTCTTCGATCGCTATTGATGGAATTCAGCGAAACTAATTCTTCTTCTAGCCCCGAGCAGATTGCTGAATGGCTACGAGATAAACCTGAACAGGTGCGATTGTTTGCTCAGGATGGTTTGGATTCTGCTGCCCTGACAAAACTTATGAGTGCTGAGATGTACCACTATCAAGCAGTAAAGCGTGAAGCCCAGCTTGATTCAGATATTCTGCAAAACGATGCTAAGCTTGATCAATGGACAAGTGCTCGCGCCGAAAGTTATCGTCGCATGGCTGAGCAACGCGGTGACACACTTTATGATGAGCCGCAATTACACAAATTGACTCGCGCCATAACAGAAGAAGCTCTAGGCATCATGGGCGATGATTCGCATTACAATGTTTTCGGGCCTTCCGAAAGACGAGCAGAGGTGCTAGAGCTTAGTAATGCAATTAAGGCACTTAAGAGTGATCCTAATTCTCAGGGAATTGTTGAAAGTAATGTTTCGGTGATTCAACATAGCGTCAATTTGCAAAAATTGACCAATTCACTAGCAGCTATGCGTGCCGATGGCAGTGCGAATCCGCAAGTCTTGCAAGATGCACGCGATGCTGCAAGCAAAGTGATCGACAAATTACCTGAAACTGACCTGGGCCGACAGGTTGTCGCCAGGATGCTTGATTTGCAAATTATTGATGTAGCCCAAGTGCCCGCTTCGCTTAGACCTATAGGCGATAGAGCTGAATACAGACATAGAATTTCAGATAGTTCCTCAGATAGTTCCTCAGAAGCAAATACTGGAAGACGTCTTTCTCAAGAAAATCCAGTGACAAGGCACGCCCTAGAAGACCGCGCCGGGAAGAGTAGTGCAGTCGACATAGAATTGCTGCGAGATGGTGGCGCCTCGGTTATGGATCGTAAAAAGGAACTAGACCGCCTCGATGAGCAGGGCTTGCGAACGGCCGAGCAAGACATTGAGTACGATCGCATAATGGATAAGCTTGACGCCCATAGAGCTCTGAGGAAGGCTGTGGACTCTGAGATGGCTAGGCTTGAACAAACAGAGAAGACCTCGCAGTCAGAGATACCAAACACAACTCAAGGTGGATTTGCTACGCAAAAGCTTGTCACAAACTGGATAAGAGATCTTTTGGCTGGCGATCCGAGATACAAGGTTTTGGAGGGTGGTGCCACTGCCGATCATTATTTACTAGACGTGGCTGTGTTTGATACTAAAACAGGGCAATATTTACCAGTGCAAATTAAACAAAAAGATCCCGATAATAGTCTGCCTTCACTGGTAAAGTTCGCCAAGGCTAACCCCAAAGATGATGCTTTGCTGGGGTTCGGGAATGAGTCGCATGACGAGGCAACAAGCAGACGACAGAAACTATTCTTTCAAGACCTTGCCGGTGTTGCGCGGGATAGTAATGTTAGGCTTGGTGCTGCTCAAGGGGTCGCCAAGCAATCTCTGCTTCACAGTCTGCGCGAGTCGCCCCTAACCGTGTTGCATAATCCGTTAGATTTACAGAATCATCTTTCTCCCGGGAATATGATTCAGAAGGAAACCAAAGACACTATCAACTCAATTAAGTCACTTCCACGGGCAGAGCAACACCATGCCGCTGTCAAGCTTAAAGCTGAGCTTTCTGAGCAAAAGCGCTCTGTTGAAAAATTTATAAGTGATCTTGAGTCTCAGGCGAAGGCAATGAACAATCATCGTCTCACTGAGTATGCAGGTTCTTTCAGGCACATTGTGCAGAAGGGTGGCTATTTTGATAGATCTTTTGAATCGTTGGACAAGATTATTAAACCTCCTGCCGACCCTGCTACTGCCGTGAAGCCAAATCCTAAGACAAATCCCTCTAGCAATGCCGAGGCACCAAAGCATGTGCCGATAGAGCCTGTAAGAACTCAGCGCGCACCAGTCGAAGTAGCTGAACCGACAAAGTCTAGACCGGCTGCTTCAGTGGAAACACCGAACATTGCTAGGTTGAAGGCGCTCAGCCTCGTCTTTGAGCGGTCTAGCGGATATGGTATCAAGGTTGAAGACCAGTCTACCTACGATGGCGATATCAAAGTAATATTGCAAGAACTAGTCGAGGGAAAGATAAGCAAATTGAACCAACTGCAACAAGAAGAAGCTAAGAAGTTGTATGAGGCCTACGTGGAAGGTAATTCTGAAGGTATCGATAAGGTTCATGCCTATCTTCGGCGAAAGCAGGAGGCGCAACAATAAAGACAGGGGGATTCGGAGAATTTATGAAGCAACTTAAGGGTCGTAAGTACAGCCTCTGCTCGAAAATAGCGTTGTTAACGCAATTCCTCGCGGCAAGTTTGCTTTTGAGTGGTTGCTTGTTCGGCTCTGTCTCTTCTTCCGGTGTAGGTTTTGAAAGTATTTTTGGGGTGAAGCGTTCTGAACTTCGCAATATTAAAGAGTATGTTGACCCGGACTGCTTTCTGGAAGGGAGTTGGGTCGGTCATGCGAGGTTCGAAGGTAGAGCAGGTATTACTCCCAGTAATGTTAGTGATTATTTGCCGCTTTCTGACAGCGAATTTGATCGTAAGGAAGCTCAATTTATTGTGCAAGACTTTCTCGACTACTATCCTGAAGACGCCGCCGTGCTAGGCAGTAAAAAGTTGAGAATTTACACAAGTACAAACAGCAGTGGTACTACCAGAGATTTTGTTGTGGATCCGCAGTCGAATACATATTTTTATCAGTGGCAGAAGGCTGAGAGCAAAGGATCTTCTAGGTACGGTACTGCCGCCAAGCATGAAAGATGGGATTTGTATTTCGGTGGGAAGGTCAGAAAGCAGTAGTCATCAATTGCTTTTAATTCGCAACCGGTTGTGTCCTGTTCAAATTCAAGGTTGCATTCTTTTGAATTGCCGTTCCACTTGTTGCAGAGTATTGGAATGTTGTTCTTGTCCGGCGCTATGGGGACCGCAAGGTCGATATAGATGGAACAGAGCCGCCCACTGTCATTTGCCATGATTAGTTGGACCGTGAGGATCGCCGAATTGGATTTAGACCGAACGAGCTTAGTAATCAACAGCTTCCACCTTCCGGGATTTGCCTTTGACCATGACTTGATCCACAGGGCTATTTGCCGCACTATTTGCGGCAGGGTTTATCCTGCGCCTGCGCTGTAGGCATGGCACAGACCAACTGGGCAGCGGATAAAAGTGTAAGCAGGTATTTTATGACTACATCCCATGACGAGCACCAGTAGTAGTATCTCACGCGTCCTTGATTATCTCAAAATAACACCGAACAGGAGACCCTGGGATTGAATGAGGACATGAAGTGTCGTAGATGACGACGCTATGCGAGTGACTGAGAGGTTTCATCAAATCCATCTAATAGTTGGTAGCGGTATCCACAGCTATCACAAGTAACCTCTGAACGAAGATTCAAGATTACCTCTGACAGACTGTCATCTCCCATTGTTGACGCCAGTGCTCCAGCGATTTGGACAATGCAATCTGATGGCCACAATTCTGCGGCCTTATTTCTTATAAGCTCCAGACCGGTTTTCAAGTTTTGAGCACGAGCGGATTGATCGATCGACTCAGTTGGAAAACTTGTCAAATCAACAAACATAAGCGAATCGCACTCAGGGCATTCTGCTTCAACTTCGCAGTCATTCTCAGCAAGTTTTTGAAGAAAGCAAACGCTTGAGTATGCTCCAAATTGAAGTCCAAGAACTGCCTGAATCAAATACGGAAGCGGATATCTGTCTAGCAGTTTTCTATCAACTGCTTCTTGCACAATTCCTAACGACAATTTCCTAATTGTGCTCATAGCTGAATTATAAGGTTCGATCAAATCTTCTGGTACATCTTCTTCCTCTAGTCTGCCAAACAACCGAATGGTGCTACAGAGAATAAGTACCTCAAGCTGATTCTTGAGACTGGTATGCTCTGCAATCGATACTAAGTGCGGAATAGCTCCATAGGTAGCTGAGTAAATGCTGAATTGGTGACAGAGAGAACTCCAAATTTTTTCCCAAGCGGCTGATTCATCATCGCCGGATACCGACATGATAAGCTTTGGTATATTGCCAGCAGAACCATATGCTTGCCGAAGTTCTTTCCACCTGGGGCTGTCTAACGGGAGCATACCCTTACGAACCTCATAGATGATCCCGTAAATGATACTATTAACGGCATTGGAAGTCTCAAAATTTTGCTGCTAAGAAACTCAGTCGTTTTTCTAACTCCGCGTTAGAAGTAACTAAAATGATTGAGTTCTAGTTGACTGTTTATTAAAGGTTGTGCCCCCCCGCCCCGCTCGGACCAGCAAAGCTTTGCGCTCAAGGGGAGGTATTTTTTTTGAATGTGTAATTGAAACTGCCTAACTTGAGGCAGGCACTACCGGTGGTGTTACTAGCGTTTGTTCAACTTTGACTAGTATTTCCCAGCAAAGGGATACAGGAGGGATACAGGAGGGATACAGAAAGAAAAATGCCACCGCCATAATAGGGGTGGCAAATTACTTGTGAGCCATATGGCTATAAGATCGCGGCTGGAGAGATTCGAACTCCCGACCTCATGGTTCGTAGCCATAGGGCGGCCTATTTTCCCCCTTTTTCGCTAGTTTGCTGAAAGTTCCTTAGTGCTTAGTATGACAGTGTTTTGGCTCTTTTGGGCGAGATTCCGTTTTCCTGATTATGCTTAAATATAGATGCCAAAAGTAGCGGCAAAGTAGCGGCGCGGTAGCGGCAAGGTAGGGCAAAATCGCGACAAAGCAGCGCCAAAAGTAGCGGCAAAACGCTGGAAAATAACGGCGAGGAATTAAGCAATGGCTGAAGAGATGGGGCGTTCGTTCAATTTCACTGTAAAAGCACTCAATAAATTGGAAGCACCGGCTGTGGGAAAGCAGGTTTATTATGCTGATACTCAAGAGAAGTATCTCCGGTTAAGCGTCGGTAAAACTGGCCTTAAGAGCTTTGTGTTCTATAAGAAGGTTGATGGCTTTCCTCGTCGGTTGACTTTGGGACCC
>LNEX01000145.1 GCA_001464165.1 bacterium Ga0077546 | reverse complement strand
TATGCGATCAATATGCTGGGTGGGAGCCTCTCTTTTAGGGAGATTCTCTTGCGGAGCATCAATGCGCGCATCGGTCGCTGCTGCCATTTCTTGACTCTTTGAGGGCTGGTAAGACTAGTAAAAGTGGGGGGTGCCATTGGGCTTATTGATCTGTACCTCTCTATTATTGGGTTGAGGTTGTGAAAGACACGTGAAAGTAGCGTTCAACTAAGTTCATTGGGTTCTAGCCTGCCTGCTCATGGCAAACGATCTCATATTTAATTCCTTCAAGATCTTTGAGAAACAAAGCATAGTAGCCAGGTGGAACATATTCGGGATACTCCCTAGGAGGGCTCACTATCGTTGCTCCTATTGCTTTTAGCTCCAGATGTAGCCTGTCGACTTCAGCGCGAGACGAGGCCTGGAAGGCCAAATGATGAAGTGCCCCAGGTTTTCTGCGATTGATGGTTTCGTTGGTGAATGCTTTTCTTGGTGAAGTAATGGCAAAGCATAGTCGCGGATGCTGCCACTCCACCACATGAAACTCGTGGTCGTTGATCACACCTTCTGACCGCTTTGCTGGGTCGAATCCCAGCAGCGGAAGTAGTTTGTCGTAGAATGGCACGGCAATGCTCATATCTTTGACAGTGATTTGGATATGATCAATTATTGGTTCCATGGATGTTTACCAAGAGTATTTTTCGAGTGAGGGCACGATTATTATAAAGCTATCGATAAATACTCTTAGTGTGATGTTCTGCTTGTGCGGTCTTTTTCCCTTGCCTGGATATGCTTTAACAGCAGAGGCCTTGGAGTCGTTGCCGGGGCATGCTAAGGTGCCAATATTGCAGGGGAAAGCGCCCACTAATGATCGATTATTCAAACGCGATTATTCAGCTCATCCGATTCTAGGCAGTAGAGCTGGTACCGCTCTTGCTAAACCTCCAACTATTGCCGATTGTCGTGCGCTGGCTGATATTGCATCTGATTTCAATTACTTCGAGCACTTCAAGGCTGAAGCATCTGCGGCGCAATCATTCTGTGACCTGATTCTGAAAGGAGGGTTTTCTGAATACTCGCCATCAGCAGATAGCGACAATTTGGATCGCAGGCGCGACGTACTTTTTGGCTATAATCAGATACCTGTGCGCATTTCGTATCTCAACGGTAGAATCACAAAAGCAGAAATTCGTTGGCGGATATTTGGTCCCGGTAAGTTCAAACCTACGGATCAGAACACCGTCGAACAAGTTCATGGAGACCGAGCCAAGCAAGCAATTAGTTTGCGCGATTCACTGATTGGAAAAAGCAAGGCCGAGATTCTGGCACTTCATGGTGAACCTCTCGTGAAGCTCGGCTTTAATGACATTTGGGATTTTAGAAATGATATAACGGCAAACTGGTTTTATTATTCCGAGCCGCTATTTCCGATGCGCTTAGCTTTCAGAGGTGATACTTGCTTTGATGCCTGTATTCTTACCTACGCACAAAAGCTTGACCTGATGATGTGGAGAATCTGTCAATTTGCTGGCTCTAAGCAGTCAAACATTCCACGCAATCTCGCTCACTGCGTCCTACCAGTCGACGGACCGCAGGGCAAGACCGTCGCCGAAATTGTGGAATTGTATGGAAAGCCACAGAGAATCGAAACTACGGGCGAACAGAAAAAAATGATTTATCCTATAGCCCCTGGCGCATACTGCGAACTAACAATCACAAATGGAAAGTGTGAGGAGCATGTCGCCATGATGGCTCAGACAGGTGGCGTACCCTACAGTGAGATGGATGATTAGGTATGGGATATCCGTCAACTGGGTATGACCCACTATTCTAATTTGTATTTAGGACCGTAAGCCCAGCTATGATGTGTTGCCAAGCTTGCTCGGTCACTCAGAAACTGTGCTTCTTTTTTATTGCCAGATTGCTCGAGATAAAATGCTAGGTTTCTATCGCTACCGGAAAACCACATACCACCGGGAACTAGGAACTTGGTTTTAATGGCATTGGAACGCCGTTCTAAAGGAATTGCTTCGTCTGTTTTACCTTGTCGAAATTTGCAACTTGCCAGCCCCTCTAGGCTCCTGCCAATTTCAGGCGCGAATTCACATAGCGCCTTTTCTCGTATTTTCAATGAACGGGAATAGCATTGCCAGCCTCTTTCGAAGTCTTTGCACTCGTCTATATAGAATCGAGCTAGGTCATCGAGCTGATTGGCTACTTCAGGATCGTTCTTTCCTAAAACGCTTTCAACGATTTGGACTGCTTGCTTATGTAAGTTCTCTGTTTGCGCAATCTCTGAGGCTGTGCTTCCTTGAGGACTCGTCCTCGTCAACCAATTTAGAGACTCCGCAGCGTGCAACTTTTTCTTTCCGTTGTCTGCTAGTGCTGCCTTGAGGGCTCGACTCGACAGATCGTGTGCGCCACTGCTGTTATCGCTCTGAAAAACTAGAGAGGCCATCATGTTTAGGGCTTCGGCATCTGTCGGATTTTTTGCAACCTCCTTCTTCAGAATTTGATAGCTCTCCCTAAATAGAAGTTCTACTCCTTGGTAGTCACCATGTTGTTGGCGCGAACAACCTAACTTGTACATAGCGATAGCTTTGTCTCGCTCACTAGCTTTGGGCGATTTCTTCAATGCTTCTAAGGCAAATCTGTGACAAAATTCGGTGGCGTCATATTGCTCGCGCATCTCATATATTTTGGCGAGTTTATTTGCGGTCTCAACTAGGTCTGTAATATCGAGTATCGAATTGTAAGCCATCGGCCGAAGCAGAACTTCTTTGTAGAGCGGTTCTGCTGCTAGGTAGTTAGCTTTTTTGTAGTATTCATCAGCCTTTGCTTTTAGTTGCGTAAGATCAACTTTTTCAGTCTTCTGATTTTGTTCTGTTCTGAGATCTTGTGCTGCTCTTGACTCTTGTTCTTGCTTGGCTTGAGGCTGTGTCGATTCTTTGGTGGCACTGCAGCCAGATAGTGCCAATTGCATGACGAGCAAGGCGAATAATTCTGCTTTGAAACGAAATTGCATCAAATACTTCATGCGATCTCAATTTCCTTTCTATCTCTATTCAAACCTAGCACGATTCTCCCAGCATTGAGCTGCCTAGTCAAACGTTCGCTATGATTGCAGATATTAGAGTAAATCTAGTGCTTGTTTAGCCTGGGCGAAATCGGGCGCAGTCTCTGGGATTCGCTGAAGATCTTTCTTGGCACCGGTTGTGTCTCCAGTCTTAAGACGGGTAAGTCCTCGGGCATAATAGCCAATGAAATTGCATCTAGGCCGCAACTTGATTGACTTGTTTGCATCATCGGCAGCTCCCGATTTGTCGCCTAATTCAAGGCGAATTAGCGCTCGTTCTGCTAAAAATGAAGGCAGCGATGCTTGCAGCCTAGTCAATTGCAGAGCTTGGTTGTAGTCGGCAAGAGCTTTCTGATAGTCGCCCAGTAAGTTGCGCTCATGACCTCGATTGCGAAAGCCAAACGGATTGGTAGAATCGATCGCTATTATTTCATTGAAGTCTTGGATTGCACCTTTTCTATCGCCTAGTTGTGACCTAAGCAGGCCACGGGTTATGTGCATGTCAATGCACTTTGGATTGAGTCTAATTGCTTTGTCGTAGTCGTCAAGGGCCAAGATATAGTGTCCACGATTCTCTTCGCCGCGGCCGGCAGCTAAGAAGGTTTCGGCATCGTTAGTTCCTCGGCTTATTCTTTGAGTGGAGGCTTCAAT
>LNEX01000144.1 GCA_001464165.1 bacterium Ga0077546 | reverse complement strand
CTCATTGAGAACTCTTGAGGCGTGGAGTTTCGCGCTGCAAGGGTGTGTAGCAATGCTACCATTCCTCTCCTGCCTGAGAAAGCGTAGGAGTACGTGTTTGCTTGTTATGAATAGCCAATGCTATCGTGAAGTTGTTACCAGTTTCACTTGCTCGCTCGAAAGTGCGCTGCCTAGTTCGTGCTTTCTCGTTTATCTATGAATCATTTGGCTCCATCTCAAGAGTCCGCATTGGTTGTTGCTCTTGTTGCTGCTGCCCTGGCTTGAATGTTAATAGTCTTTATCTCTCCGTCAATAGCGGCAATTCTGTGAAGAGTTTTCGTTGCTATTTTCTCACTGCTGGGTCTAGGTCAAAGCGATCGGCGTTCATGACTTTGTTCCATACTGCCACGAAGTCTTTGACGAACTTCTCTTTGGCGTCGTCGCTAGCATAAACTTCTGAGATTGCTCGAAGCTGTGAGTTAGAGCCAAACACTAGGTCTACTGCGGTGCCAGTCCACTTTATGGCGCCGGTCTTGCGATCTACTCCTTCGTATACATTCTCATCTGTGGCTGACTTCCTCCAAACCGTGTTCATGTCGAGCAGGTTGACGAAGAAATCATTGGTCAACGAAACAGGTCGCTTAGTGAAGACACCGAGTTGTGAGTGGTCAGTATTTGTATTCAAGACTCTCATGCCGCCCAGTAGAACAGTCATTTCTGGCGCAGTTAGTCTCAGTAGTTGTGAGCGATCTATCAGCTTTTCGGTGACAGACCTGTCGAGCTTTTGACCGCGGAAGTTACGGAAGCCATCTGTAGTTGGTTCGAGCATTCCTGGTGAGAATGGAACCTTTATGTCGTGCCCGCCGTTCTTAGCGGCGGCTTCAACACCGGCGCACCCACCAAGTACGATTAGGTCGGCAAGAGATACCTTCTTCCCGCTGGTTTGCGAGCTATTGAATTCAGTTTGAATTTTCTCGAGGGTTTGCAAGACTTTTGCTAGTTCGGTTGGGTTATTTACTTCCCAGTTTTTTTGAGGTAAGAGTCTGATGCGAGCACCGTTGGCGCCACCACGTTTGTCCGAGCCTCGGAAGGTTGAGGCTGATGCCCAGGCTGTCGATACCAATTGTGGAATAGAGAGACCTGATGAAAGAAGCTTGCCCTTGAGAGTGGCAACGTCTTGCTCGTCAATTGACTTGTAGTCGGCAACAGGAACTGGGTCTTGGAATAGTTGCGGTGGTGCAACTAGTGGGCCTAGGCAGCGGCTCACGGGCCCCATGTCGCGGTGGGTGAGCTTGTACCACGCCTTAGAAAAAGCAATTCTCAACTCTTCAGGATTTTCGTGGAATCGCTTTGAGATTGGTGCGTAGATTGGGTCAACCTTTAGGGCGATGTCTGTGGTGAACATCATTGGTGGGTGTTTCTTTTTCGGGTCTTGTGCATCGGGCACTAGTTCTTTCGAAAAGTCGCCCTTTGGTGTCCACTGATGACCACCTGCTGGGCTCTTGGTTAGCTCCCAATCTAGGCCCAATAGGTGATCAAAGTATCCATTTGACCACTTGGTTGGGGTAGAGGTCCAAGCACCTTCAAGGCCGCTGCCGATTGTGTCGTCACCATTGCCGGTGCCAAATGTATTCTTCCAACCGAGACCTTGTTGCTCTATGCTGGCTGCTTCTGGGGCTGGGCCAACATATTTATTTGGATCAGCTGCGCCGTGAGTTTTGCCAAATGTATGGCCGCCAGCAATGAGAGCAACAGTTTCTTCATCATTCATGGCCATGCGGTCAAAAGTTTCTCTTATGTCTTTAGCCGCGGCCAGTGGATCTGGCTTACCGTTCGGTCCTTCGGGATTGACATAGATAAGGCCCATCTGCACAGCTGCCAGTGGGTTTTCGAGCTGCCGATCTCCGGTGTAGCGCTTGTCGCCGAGCCACTTACTCTCTGGTCCCCAGTAAATATCTTCTTGTGGTTGCCAGACGTCTTCGCGACCGCCAGCGAAGCCGAATGTTTTAAAGCCCATAGACTCAAGGGCGCAATTACCTGTGAAGACCATGAGGTCAGCCCATGAGATTTTGTCGCCGTACTTCTGCTTGATTGGCCACAGCAGTCGACGTGCTTTGTCGAGGTTGACGTTGTCAGGCCAGCCGCGGCCATCGGCTATTCGATAGGTGCCGGCGCTATGCCAAGCCATGCGAATAAACAGTGGACCGTAGCTGCCAAAATCTGATGGCCACCACTCTTGTGATGTGTTTATCAGCTCGGTGATGTCTTTTTTTAAGGCCACCAGGTCGAGTTTTTTAAACTCATCTGAATATCTAAAGTTTGCACCCATTGGGTTGCTCTGCACTGAATTTTGGTCAAGAATTTTTAGGTTCAGTTGGTCCGGCCACCAGTCTCTGTTTGAGTAAGCACCGGCCGCTGTAGGCATCCTTTCTGCGCCCTTTGCTGCGTCGCTGCCGCTCATCATCGGGCATTTGCCTGCTGGCACAGTTTTCTTGGCACCAGGGGGAGTACCAGCAGAATTTAGTTCCTTATCTAGTTCCTTCGCCGAAGCCGTGCTGATTATTTGACTTGCCAGCAAAAGCGAATAAACAAGATTCCTGGTTTTCATATGTGTTAGCCCCTATTGAAGGATCGCGTGATACCAAAGCAATTGCCAGTAGGTTCTTCGCCTATTGTCTATTGCCAGCTTGTTGTGAGTCAGACAGCCTTTTTTCAGGTTTGTTCCGACTCTTCTTGTTGAAGGTCACCAAAGAAGGTGACTTGCACACCGTGAACTTTAAATTTTTTGTCAAGGAGTTTTCCTAGCTGCTCAACTTTTTCGACCGGTACATCGACAATTTGACCGGTTTTTATATCAATAAAGTGATGATGACTCAAAAGATTAGCGTCGTAGCGCACTTTGCCAGGCTCGGCCAAGACTTCACGCACGACCCCTGCATCTTTGAGCGAGTTGAGGGTGTTGTAGACTGTAGCTCTAGATAGTGCCACCGGGAGCTTGCCAGACACAGCTGCCAAAACTTCCTCAGCGGTTGGATGATCGAGCGTATTTAATAGATACTCAGCAATAACCATACGCTGTGGCGTTGGTTTAACGCCATGGGAGACGAGGACTGATTCGACTGAATGATCGTTTGGAATCATAATATCTTTAGACTAGATCTAATCTCGCTGTTCGTCAAGTCACTATTTTATCAATTCTATGGCGCTGCCTACTAACTGAGAAGTGATAAATGCCAGGCCTCGGCAGCTTCGTCGGGTATCGCCTCTCCCTTAATTTTTCAAGCATCTATAATTTCAAGGCTTTGCAAATCGGGAGATTGATATAAATGGAATTGAGTCACCGGGGATTCCGTTCACTATTAGTCGTATCGCTGATGCTTAATTTCTGGCCGAACCTTGCTAGCGCCAAGGAGCAGCCGAGAGATGCTGCGCCAATCAGCTCGGTTAAAAGTGCAGCTGCAAAGCCAAAGAAGTCGTATGAAATCAAGCTCAAGATTTTAGACGCTGCCGCTCTTGAGAAACTACTCAATACCCGCATAAACAGCGGTCTTGTCGACAATTTCGGGCAATTCAGCAATATGTTTTTCGTCAGGAGCAAATTAGACACTGATACCTGCGTCGGTCTGAGCTCAGATGTCGAGGGCATAAGTGAGCGCGAATTGATGCCAGCTTTTCCACACTCATATAAATGCACGTTAAGAGAATTGCTCGATGTCATTGCCATGCAGACAAACACTAAATGGGCTTATCGTGAAGAGAGCCAGGTAATGGGTGCGGACAACCCTGACAAAAAGACTGCAGATGGAATCGCTATCTTTTCTTTCGTCGCTGCAGATGTGAAACCGCAATTTGAAATGACTGCGGCAAAAGGCTGGAAGAAAGTCGAACATAGTTCTTGGACTATGTTTGTGCCGCCCACAGCACCAATGGGTATGGATTTTCACGTCGGTGGCAAGCTGTCTGCTGATACGCCAGAGAAGTTGAAGGAGCTGCTTAAAACTGCGCCCCGTGACGCTGCACTTGATGAATACAAGCGGGTCAAGCCCGATGCTACTGCCAATGATTTGAAGCCAGCTAAGATTGGACCGTATGATGCCTATTTATTTGAAGCTGCCCTGCCACCAAATGGCGTGGAGAAAGTTCGCTGGAGGCAGTGGCATTTTGTCGTTGATAATCAATTAGTTTTTGTTATTAGCACATTGTTCAAAGATAAGGAAGCAAGTCTCTATCCGGATGTTGAGCAGATGATCAAAACCTTTAGAGTGCGCGAACCGAAAGAGAGTGAGACGATGTGAGGGGTCTACGACATCTCTAAATTTTTGATCAAACGGATACTGCGCCATCTTGATCTTCCTGAACGGGGGCGGGCTTCCGCTTCAACCTAGCCACAAAGAATCCTGAAAAGTCATGACGCGATGGCAAGAATAGTGCATAACCTTGAGCCGCTTCTTTTTCTAGTCCAAGTTGCTTGAGCGAATCATTGATGAAGCAAGCGCTGATGTCATCGCGATCAAAATCAGCACCGCAGTCTTCATTGAGAAACCACTCAATCATGTCTTCGTTCTCTTCTTGCTCAATTGAACATGTAGAGTAAATCAAAGCACCACCTGGTTTGACTAGTTTTGCAGCGTTAGTGAGCAGCGCCTTTTGAATGACATTGACTTCGGCAATATCTTCTTCTTTTAGCTTTAGTCTGATGTCTGAGCGCTTGTTGATTACGCCGGTACCTGAGCAGGGTGCATCAACTAAGACTTTGTCGACAGGTGGGTTTTCGTAAGTGGTGCCGTCAGCAACGTAAGTTTCGATGTTGGTTAGACCTAGTCGTAAGCGATTCTCTTTGACCATGTTCAGCCGCTTTTCATGCTTGTCTATGGCAATGATGCGACCTTTGTTGTTCATCAATTCGCCGATGTTGACTGTCTTGCCACCAGGAGCAGCACAGAGGTCAATGACCACATCGCTTGTTTGAGGTGCCATTACTTGACCAACAAAAGCAGCGGCTTCATCTTGTACCGAGAAGATACCGTCGTCGTAGCCAGGCAGTTTCTCGATGGGACCCTTGAGGCTCTTTCTCTCGGTGATAACTAAACAAGTCGGAACGAGCATAGAGCGCTCGGCGACAACACCTTTGTCGAGCAGTAGGCGCTGGTAGCCGTCGGTTTCCATGGCGATGTCGTTGACTCGCACTGTTAGTTTGGCGGGAACATCAGATGCTTTGAGTAGCTTTTCTGTCTCTTCTGCGCCAAAGCGCTTCAACCAACGCGATACTAACCACAGTGGCATTGAGTGGCGGTCAGCTAGAGCCGCTGCAAGCTCTGCACCTTCTAGCTTGCTCATATCTACAGGTTCGGCGGTAAGTCTGCCTTTTTCAATATTGCGAATATGAGTACGCAGAATGCCGTTGACAAACTTAGAGAGGCCAACGTGACCAATCACCCGCGCTAGTTCAACAGCGGTATCGACCACAGCGCTTTGGGGAATGTCTGGCATTGATTCGATTTGAAAGAAAGCAATGCGCAAGAGATTGAGCAGTGGCGGCTGAATTTTATCGATAGGTTTGCTAGCAACGGCACCGATAGCTTTGTCTAGAGTGTTTTTGTTGCGTAGCACGCCTTGCACTAGGGCTGTGATAAAGGCCCGGTCTCTTTCAGATAAATCCCATTTGCTGCCATCAAGGGCATTGGCCAGAGCAATGTTTGTGTAGGCACCTTTTTCTTGTACCTTTATCAAAACTTCTACGGCGATTTTGCGTGATGACACTCCGCGTTTGCGTAGGTGTGAATCATTCTTCTTTAGCGCAGGCTTTGGCTCGCTATTTTCGCTCATGTAAGACACTCACCTGTTTCCAATCTAACGCCATTTACCCAAGCTGCCGCGGCCAGTTTGGCCCGGTTTGCCGGTTGCACTTCGAGCAACTCTAATAATTTTTTGTCGCCACAGAGAACAAATACTTTGCCCTCAGCTTTGATAATTTCGCCGGGCTTGCCGCTGGCTGCTGACGATTGGTAGCGTGCACTCGCATCATCGAGCATTTTTGTTTTGACAATTTTCAGCTCGGCATCTCTAAAATTAGCTATGGTAGCTGGCCACGGCGTTAGGCCGCGCACAAGGTTGTGAATTTCTTGAGCTGGCTTGTTAAAGTCAATTTTGGAAATAGCCCTTGATAGCATTGGTGCCAAGGTTGTTTTGCTATCGTCTTGTCTTTCGGGAACCAGGGTCTTGTTGATCAGCGCTTCAACGGTTTTGATTAATAGATCAGCACCGACATGCGACATTTCAGTGGCTAGCTCTGGGGCGGACATATCTGGGCCAATAGCAATCTCAGCTTTGAGTAACATCGGGCCGGTATCTACTCCGGCTTCTGTATACATTGTGGTGACACCAGTAACAGTATCGCCATTAATCACTGACCAGTTGATAGGTGCTGCACCACGAAGCTCGGGCAAGAGCGACCCGTGCACGTTGATCACACCTAAAGGCGCCATCTCTAAGACATTCTTTTTGAGAATCTGACCAAAGGCTACCATTACCAGCAAATCTGGCTGTAGGGCTTTCATAGCTTCGACAGTTTCAGGGGAGCGGGCTAGAGCCTGAGGTTGAAATACTGGTATTCCATGAGCCTCGGCCAAGACCTTGACTGGCGGCATCTCTACTTTTCCGCCACGGCCCTTAGGCCTGTCTGGCTGACAAACAGCGGCGACAACCTTGAGACCAAGCTTCTCTTGATTTTCAATCAAGCTAGCAAGTGTAGGGACGGCGAATTGAGGAGTACCGAGATAAATGACTTTGAGCATATAGTTTAAAATCAGTGGTGAACAGACTGTATAGTGTATCTCGCCGCCGAGAGAAGCAAAAGTGAACTCGTCTAACACTTCAAAAAGAGTCTCTTTTGGCCTAGATGCCAGGGTCTGGCTTTTGGCGCCCGCCTGCCTCTGGCTCAGTATGTTTGTGTTGATACCTCTTGTAATCTTGTTGGTCTATAGCTTTGGCGGGCGCGATGACCTTGGTCGCGTTACCTTTGGTTTCAGCATTGACAATTATCTGCGCTTTGTTAATGGGCCCTATCTCTCATCTCTTGGGCGCTCAATTGCCTTATCTACGGTGACAACTGTATCGACCTTGGTGGTTGGTTATGTCTTTGCCCTTTGGCTAGCGTTATTTAGCAAGCCTACTTTTCGCAATATATTGCTTTTGCTTATTGTTTTGCCACTTTGGACGTCTTCTCTCTTGCGCATTTATTCCTGGATAACGATTTTGCGACCGACGGGAATTTTGGCCCATATGTTTGCGGCTGGGGGCTGGCAGATGCCACCGCTGCTTTATACGCCCTTTGCTGTTTGGCTTGGGATGGTCTACAACTATTTGCCCTACATGATTTTGCCTTTGTACACTGCCATTGAGAAAG
>LNEX01000143.1 GCA_001464165.1 bacterium Ga0077546 | reverse complement strand
TGCAAGAAAGCTGGCGGGTCGATTATTGTGGTTTAGGAACCACATCAAAACTACTTTTCGCAAATCTCATTCTTAATACTAGCCGCGATGGCAGCAGATGTGGCCGCTACCGCAGCATTCAAGAGTGATTGATCGCTGCCACTTACTTTTGATACGGCACCAACTCCAACACCCCATTTCAGTGCGTTACCAGTGGGGCTGGTATGCTCTTCGCACCCTGGTTTGACCTCAGCAACTTCAGCAGGCTTGCCATTTCTGGCAATTACTTGCATATCTTTCTTGTCGATAAGGCCGGCATAGCCGTCTTTATCAAGGTCAGAGAGAACGCTAAAGTTTATCTGGGCCAGTTCGGCTGCGGCTTTCTCACTGTCCGTAAATTCGTTGGACCGCAAAACACCGCCAAGACTATGCTCGGCTAAACCGTGGTCATGATTCGGTAGTTTGCTCCTAATACCCTCAAGAGTAGCTGCTAAAGTCTTCGGGTCGTTAAGCTCAGGATGCTTAGAAAACAGAGCCGCGGCATCTGCAATTTCTTTCATACGATCAAGGCCATCCTGCTGTATCTTCCCACCAACATCAATGACAAAGCTCAACGGGTACAGCATAGAGTCTTTATCTCGAGTGTCCCAACGGTCATAGTTCTGCGTCAACTCTCTGGCCGCAGTCTTTTGATCGGCAGTGCTCTTGGGAGACTCACTAATTGCCGCTAGATCGGCTTTGGTAAGCTTGCCGTCAGGGTCAGATTTAAGAAGTTTATTGGCGACATCGAGAAATTTACGCGGGTCGTTCATGGGCGATGCAGCGTCTATAGGTGGGACATTGAGGTATCCATTGCCTAGCATGTCTGCGGTGGTCAGCTTGCCAGGGTCCTTCAAATGAAGACTATTGATGACGCTCAAGTCTGGCCGGAGCTTCTCCGATGCGTCTGCGCCTTCTTGAACAGGCTGTGCTGCACCTTTGTCGCCGCCTTTGTCGCCCTTTTCGACAGCCATAGCCAGTAACCCTCAGATCCAAGTGTTATAACCATACCCCAAAATACAGGCAGATAAACCCAGAGCTAATGTTCAGCGCACATTCTCAACTGCCTCAGGGGCTTAAACATAACGGAACAATCAGCATTCGATCCAACACTTGCTAATAATTCTCACATCGACAAATGCAGAGACTTATTTTACTGGTCGCTTACAGAACACAGAACTAGGAAAATCTCGATAACTCCCTTTTTCCAAAAACTCTGATGCTATCGCCGCTAAAGAAGCCTGATATCGCGTACAACCGGGCACCACAGTCAATATGGCTTGATTTTTTTTTAGACTTTCAAATCGCTGGCGGCCAGCAGAGAAATCGAATTCCCAGACTACAAAAGCAAGATAGAGACGCCCAGCTGGAGTGGCATTCTTTGAAGCCTCGTCCAATTCTTTTGTGCTTGGACACTTGGGCAGCCGACAGGCCTGTTTGTATGCCTGAAATAACTTACTTCGAGTACCCTGGTTGAGCCACTCGTACTGAAATGAGTTAGCTTGCGAAAGCTCGACTAGGCAAGGTGGAAGTTCCGCCTGAGCAGCCGGAGCCGACAGACAGCAAAGAGCAAAGACAAGAATCAGAAGAAGCATGACTAAGCGCATCGATTTGCTACCCTTAACTATCTTGCCTATTCTATATGCGTAGATAGACTATACCCGGACGATTACTTTTCGGCTCTGTGAGAATGAAAATGAAAGCGTTAAATAATCTGGCCTTTCATTGCCGAGCAAGAAAAACGAACTTAATTACTCGTCTTGCTGAGCGCCACGAGAATTCCCGTGAACAAGAGCGTTAGAACGGCTACCACGGCCCCGTTTTTCACATGCAATAAAGACGGAAGTGTCAATTTTCCTTTGTCGCCCCATGTCTCAATTGTTTTCTTAAAGTAACGAGAGCCTTCCGCGTAAATGTAAGAACCGGCAACTAAGCCGACTATGCACAAGGTCGCCAACACGTCACCTTGTCCGAGAGCCACTGCGCCAGTACCGGGACAATAACCAGAAAGAGCAAATCCTGCACCAAAGATCAAACCACCAACAATGTTCGCACCGATTTTTGTAGGCACTATGTGCAACTTTGTATCAGCATACTTGTGCAAGAAATAGATTCCGATCATGCCCACTAACACAGCAGTTAGCATCACTTTTACGACAGTGAAATCTTGAAACAGTAGCTGGCCTTCTAGCACATGATACTTACCAACGCCGCCCTTTTGCAGAAGGAAACCAAAACACAAACCAAAAACAACGGCTTGCAATAGTTTCTTAGTTTTTGCTGGTGTCATTTCCACAATCGATCAACCTTCTTAGTACAACAACCTGATGAAGAGCGCACCGCCAAGAAAAATAAATATTACGGTGATCCATGATGAAACACCGAGCTGCAATGTTCCACTTATGCCGTGGCCACTAGTACACCCACCGGCGAGTCGCGCACCAAAAGCCATAAGTGCGCCACCTAATAAACTAACAACGGCATATAACATGAAGCTATCAGCACCATGTCGCTGCGTCCACATCAAAGGCATTCCTCGCAGAGCAAATTCACCTCCCATGATGGCAGCCAAGACTGCGCCAAAAACAGTTGCTGCCACAAATACAAATCCCCAATTTACTTCTGGAGGATTTTCTTCGTAGTAAGCCAGTTTCATTGTGTGCTTAGGGGCAATTGCTTTACCTATAAAGCCTGCCACTGTTGCATAGAAAGATGATGCTCCAATTTTCTGCGAAGAGAAGTAAAAAGTGAACCAGCACAAAACTCCAATTAGGGCACCTACTACATAAGGTGACCACATGCCGCCAGTGGTCATAACAGTGATACCTCTTTCTTGCCCAATTGAGATTTGATCATGTCGAGATCAAGAGTTTGCCTTTCATCAGGACCTTCAATTAGTGGTCTGTCTCGTTTTTTCCAAGCAGTAATTCCGCCAAGCAGATTGAAAACGTTTTTGACACCAGAACGAAGCAAAATGCTCTTAGCAAGACTGGCTCTGTGGCCAACGCTACAAGTGAGAACTATTGGTTTAAAATCATCGAGTGTGCCCTGGATGTCTTTTAATTCTAAAAGAAATCCGACATAAGCATGCTTCGATCCTGCGATATGTCCTTCTTCATACTCTGTGATGTCTCGCACATCAAGCAAAGTAACTGACTTTGAATTGAGCAACTCAGAATCGACGGTAAAGGTGCCAGACTGCTCGACTTTTAGAGCCGCTTCACGCCAGCCTTCGAAGCCACCAGCTAATACGCCTGATATATTATCGACACCGACTCGCTGAAGAAATAGAAACGCTTTTTCAATGTCGTCTGGACGCTCAAGAACAAGATAAACAGCTACTTTGTCATCGGCAACCCAGCCGCCGAAAATGGGAAGACCATCCAGCCAAATGCTATACGAGCCAGGTATATGCCCCCCGGCAAATGCCTCAGGCAAACGAGTATCGATCACGATGCCGATAGCAGATTCGCGCTCGAAAGCCTCTGGTGCCAGAATAGGAATTGCACTGGGCCTTTTGGAAAGCGGAATTCCACCTCTAAGATTTAGCTTTTCCATCAAGCGAAAATATGGCGGACGAGGAATTCGTTCTTTGAGTTTTGCCTCAATGAACTCTTCTCGTGTTTTGACAAATGCTGGATTATACGTCCGCTCAAACCCAATTGTAGAGCCATCGTACTCCGCTATGTTTCCGCCACAAGCTGACCCTGAACCATGTGCAGGGTAGAGAAGAGTTTGATCTCCAAGAGGGGCAAGCTTGGCTTTAATGCTGTCGAAGAGGATTGCTGCATTCTCTGCGGTTTTCTCGGGATCAGGGAGATCTGTGCGTCCCGCTTCTCCGATAAACAAGGCATCCCCAGTAAAGACGGCCCAGGCAATGTCAGGTTTGTCAGCCATATAAACTGCATAAGATACGCTCTCGGGAGTATGTCCTGGTGTGTAGAGGCAACGGAAGATCAATTCGCCAATCTCAAGCTCCTCTCTATCGGCTAGGGCAATATCGCTATGCGCAGAAAATTGATGTTTGCCAGAGACGACTTTTGCGCCAGTAATTTGCCGCGCGTGGTCAGACCCAAGAACAAAGTCTTCCTGTCTGTGCGTTTCTAGTACGTATCTGATCTCGAGCTTGTTCTTGAGCGCTTCTGAAAGATACTCATCTAGATCGCGACGCGGATCGATCAGTATGCCCGTTCCTTTGCTGCCAATCAAATACGCGTTATGAGCCAAACCGGGCGTTTTGAACACTTTAAAAAACATGCTGCTCCTTAATGAACCATTTCAACAAATTTCCATTAAGGTTGTTGCTATGGGTTCGGCAAGGCAGACGGCCAAAGCGCTATTTAGTTCCACGTCGCTTATAAAGTGGCTTGGAAAGGTACGGTGAAATAAGGTAGCTAATGTTCTTCCGAAAAAGATGCCTCAATAACTTTGCCATCTTTCATCGTGACATAGAAATGAGCACCGTATTCGCAATGCCAAGAACTTACGCTCATAATAAGGATAGTTGTGTTATCCGCTCCCTGCACCTCGTCATCAGACTCAAATTGACCGAACCCCAAGAATTGTTTCACGTCTGCTTCAGTCATACCAACCAAAGAGTGATTTTTTGCGAGAAGTCTTGCCATAGCATGACGACTGCCCGATGGTCTGTCACTGAGCCAAGCCTGACGAGAAAATGGAGTCTCTTGAAGATTCTGTTTGGAGCGTTCCGCCACGAAGGAACGGAGTGCGAAACTTGCTAATCTACCTCCAAATAGGTAGACACCTACACTTAAAAGTGTGAATACTAAGACAAGTGCTACTAGAACTCTCTTCAGTACTGACATTTTGCTCCAGCAACTCGATAACATCGGCACCAACAATTTACCCAAAACAACCAGATTGACCGTATTGTAACTTCAATAGCCAAGCTCTTGCAAAATTCGAACTCTAGACTTTAGCTGGCAAAATTTCAAACTATCTTTTTATACGCTCGCAATGACGATTGCTATTTGAGTTCCAGTCACTATCTAAGACTCGAACAATTTCTCTCTTCGAAGCTCCATCGGAAAATCTAATTTGCCGACCTCCAGCTATCAGCTCAATGTGCGCACCTTCAGTAGGTTCTACATATACCAACATCTTGTATTCCAGCAACAATCCACCAGCAACTCGACGCTCTAGCACCAGCATTGCTGGCCAAATACTTCGTCCATACTTAGGACAGTAGGCATCGACTCCACAATTTATCTGAGCGACAACACCATCCTTCAAAGGCAACTCTTCTCTATGGTATCGGTACATTCCAGTATAGAGAAGTGCTACAAAAGCAAGCCCGCAAGTTAAAACGAGAGTGATTGGAAGAGCAATCGAAATAAATATTACCCTCCATCTGCGACGTATTCCCAAAGTGGTCAAGATCGCTAACACAATAGGCAAAATACAGACAATGCCATTAGATATTAACTGAAGCCGCCCATCGGCAAACAAGTAACCGTGCTCCGTGAATCCGAATGCAGTAAGAACACTAAGAGCGTATTGATAAATAAGAAACACGCACAAGAAAAACGCTACATATGCCAGCGGTGAACGGCTTGAATACTTTTCAAATTTAGACAACCTTCAGTCCACTCTGCCTAAGCATCGCTGTTCCCGCTCTTCGGAACACAAAGCCTCTCAACATACTATCACCGCGCCAGAAATCACCGCATCAATCTAGCATCAGACATATACTTCAAACGCAGTAAGAGTCCAAGATATTCCTGAGTCAAATGCAAGCTGGGTTGACCAACTTGATCCACTGCTTCAAGCAAAGCAAAGCTAGTGACTGGTTGATCTTTCTCATGACCAGCATCGGTTCGAATTAAAGTCTTGCGCTCTTGCACATTTGAGCGTTTGGGCACGAAGCCTTCTCTTGTAATTTGCTGATTGAGAGCATGCATAGCTTCAGCAATGGCAGTCTGCGGCAATTTACGCGAACGCTTTAAGGCCCAACGAGTAACTAGAGTAAGCCCGCGCAGAACATCATAGAAATAGAAGCGCGGAAAGGCTGGCTCTAACCATGTCGAGTCAACTACTTCACCGGTTCTTTTAGAGCGGAAAAGATTGCGCTCGATCAAGTAAGTGACACCACTATCAAGAAAAGCCAACTCTTCTTCGGTCAACAAATTGCTATCAATAGAAACCAGTGCTTCTAGGGCAGGAAGAGTGGATAGCACGGAACAGCTCGGAGTTTCTTTGAGATAGTTTGACTCATCACAATTGAGGCCGCCGCCGCTGATTTGATACTTAAGAAACCAGGGTCTGACCCAATTGAGTGCGCGCTCGTGTTCTGGTGTAGCATCGAAGCAATCACTCGGAATTGTCCTAGCAACTGCCGTCTTTCCAGCGAGAACACGGCCATCAGTCAATTTTAAATCGTGGTCAAAATTTTCACCAGCGCTAAGCAGGCGATAGAGCGAACCTAAATAACAGTGGCAAGCTATATTGAAAATTGGACTGACACCAGCAGGTATTTCTTCTTCAGTGAAAGGAAAGAAATGCAAGTAATGCTGATCGACTACAGCGG
>LNEX01000142.1 GCA_001464165.1 bacterium Ga0077546 | reverse complement strand
TCTGGCAGCAAGCCCTAATGAATAAGAGCTTCAAGCGCTGCCTGCTAATTAATCGCACCCGCCTAGAACAAAGAATGTTTGAACCGCTTACGGCCTCAGGCGTAAGGCTGAGACACTTGGTCAAAGCTAACTATCCTCTCAATAATCGCATTTATGCAACTGCCCAAAACGAACTCTTTGTCAATTTAAATAGCGTAGAAGGAGGACCACAGGCTGGTATTGACCAGAACCGTCTATTTGCTGGCTTCGGCATCAAAACACTAAAGAAAGCTCAGGTAGAAGTTGGCTATCAATACCAGCATGTCAATAGATCAGATCAGTTTGACGACCAGGTAAACCATGCCATAGTGATTCAATCTTTCGTCGGCTTGAAAGACTAGCAGAAGAGATTTTCAATAAACTAAAGAGTACAAATAAAGAGTGCAAAGCTAGCTAAATAGTAAACTTAAGTTAGGGCACAAAGTTCAGAACTCGTAACCGCAGGTATCCTATGCAAAGCTCGCTAAGAATATTTCTCACTTCTTTGGTTGCAATCGGCTTGATTGCATACTCAAGCGTGAAGGCAGAAGCTGCGCCAAAAGAGTTGGTGGTCACCCAGTTCGACAACACCATCTATCTCACTGACGAAGCCATAAGAATTAAGAACAACACTGGAAATTTCTTCCTCGTGGCCAAAGCACCAGATTGGAAAGTTACTTGTTTTCGCACCGACCGAAAAGTCTACTGGCAGAGTGACTTAAAACGCTTTACTGGCGTCATGCTTTTAAATGCCTGCGTACCTCCTCACGATCCAGAAAAAGCAATCTTCGTTGGTGCGAAGAAATATAAAGGCTTTGACTGCCTGTGCTATAAAACGCGAAAAAACACACTTGTCTACGGTGCCAAGAATATCAAAATTCCAAGCAAGGCAGCAGAGGTATTGTGCCGCTATCTATTTGTGCCGGATATAAAAGAGATACCTCTATTTGAAAGTTCAGCCACCGAAGAAAAATACAAACACAAAGAATGGTTCGACGCCCACCGCTACAAAGACTTTTTGCAACGCACGCCGGTTATAACAAAATCGATAACCACAAAGAATTACGACCCCAATGATTTCGTTATTCCAAGCGGTTTAAAGTTGACCAAAACGCCCACAGACGTAAGTTACTCTGCGGCCAACAAGAGCGACCTCGAAGGCATGATAGAAGGCGTAGGCTTCATGGGGAAGGACGAATAGGGCAACTCAACAGAAAGGAAATTATTACCGCAAGAACTCTATGCGTTTAGTGTCCATGCCCAAACGCCTAGATACATCCACGCTCCATTGCCACATCTTGGTACTGAGCTTGGTGTCATACGAGGTTTTCGATGAAAGCACTTCGCGACCATTGACGAAATATTTACCTGTTACTTGATACAGCTCGGGGGCGCTAGCTAACTGAATAATAGTACGAGCGCCTTCTTCTGGCTTGACACCAAAGACCTTAGCGTTTAGCTGTATAGCTTTGCCAACAATGCCGTTGTTAGAGCCAAAATCAGTAGCGACAATGCCAGGGTGCATGGCATTAACCGTAACACCGGTAGACTTAATGCTATAAGCCAAATGATAAGAGAAGAGTATATTGGCCAATTTAGTATCGGCATAATTGAGAAAACCAATAGGCATTTTGTCGCGCATATTAGGCGGCCCACTCAATGATGAGCGTTTATGAGCATCCGATGAAACATTGATTATTCGAGATGGTGTGCTGACCTTAAGCACATCAATTAGATAACCAGTCAACCAAAAATAACCAAAGTGGTTGAGAGCCCAAGTCATCTCTAGGCCATCTTTGGTATCGGCGCGACGCATAAAGACGCCACCGGCGTTGTTAATGAGAACATTGAGCTTGCTATATTTGTTAGTGAAATTCTTAGCCAGAGTTTTCACCGATTGAAAATCTGAGAGGTCGGCAGTAAGAAAGTCGAGATTGGTATTGCCTGTTTTGGCTTCAATTTCAGCCAATGTGCTCTCACACTTATCGGCATTGCGACCGACAATAATAATATTAGCACCGCGGCCAGCTAGTTCCATGGCTGTCACTTTACCAATACCAGCCGTGGCACCAGTGATCAAACAATTTTTGCCTCGCATCGACAAATCGGGCAAAGCGTTAGATTCCATGGATTCCGTCCTCATTCACGATCATTCACGCTCTTTTACGCCTCATTCACGAACTTGCTCAATCTTTCTATGGTTTCACGGAAAGCAGCTTCATCAATACAGAAACAGATGCGCACCATTTCTGGTGTGCGGCCCCAAGCGGCCGGATTAGTCAAAAGCTTATATTGGGTAGCCAGCCTCTCGTGCTCGCTATCGAGCTTTGCCAGCAAGAACAAGCCGCCGCGATAGGGAGTATCGTAACCATCATCGAGGCCTTTCGACTTAAGCAAAGCTAACAGCTCTTCTCTTCTATTTGAAAGTGTCTTTCTTTGGCTAGTTAGATAGGTTTCTACTTCAGAGAAGGCTTGAGAAACGTCCATCATTTGGTGCGGGGCTTTCTCTAAAAAAGCTGAATAAAGAGCATCCCAGGCGCGCAGTATAGCAGCTGGCGGTGGCTCAACGTGTGCAGCGATTTCTTGAGCCCAATCTTCATCAGGGGTGACCATAAAGCCGCATCTCATGCCGCCAGCAGCAAAGCTTTTGGCAATGCCATCAACCATAAATATATGGCTGCCACTAGGTCCAGAAGCAAACGACCCGGCCGATAGAGACGCCGGTGTCCACTTACCGAGGCGGTGGTCAGAAAGTAAGAAGAAGATTTCATCAGAGAATACATAAATGCCTTGTTTATGGCAATTTTCGACTATTGTGCGCAGGCGCTCTGGGTCTAAGAATATGCCACTAGGATTATTAGGCTGAGTGAGCCAAAGCAAATCTGGTTTCTCTGGCAAGGCCGCGATATCTTTTGGCGAAATCAAGAAAGCACGCTCAGGTGCGGTTTTCACCTCGACTAAACGAGCACCATAATAGCTAAGCATCGGATAGAGCGGCCCATAACTGCCGTCAGGTACGGCCACCAAACATGGGCGTCCTAAGCGCTTCGACAGAGCTTTGATCATGGCGCCAAAGAGAGGAAAGACCCCTTGGGCCAGTACTATGCGCTTGCCAGGAATGACTACTTTGCGGGTCCATTTCATGTAAGCAGAAACACGCTCGCTGACGATCTGAGGCAAAATCGTTGTCTCTTCGTCTAAGAAGCCCTTGAGTAAACCCTTAACCAATATATCTGGCACAGGTGATTCAAATTCACCATAGTCGAGCCTGATTAAGCCAGGGGTTTCTACATCGATTGGCTTAGCAGCGAAGCATGGGTCTTTTGCCAACTGCGCAATCAGTGGCGTAAGTGTATTCTTCGCCCCGCCACTATGGTTGCCTTCGCTATGTGCTGAATCACCTTGCAAGTTAGCGTTCAACTTGCGCTCTAATACTTGATCAGGAAATGGGAAAGTCATCAAATCATCAAACAACCATTCGTATAAAAGCTGAGTCGGATAAGCAATACGCGAATAGCTCAGCTCAGAGCCAATTTCCAGGCCTTCCATCCAGGCAGCTGGAGCATTGATCAAGAAGCTTAACTCAAGGTCGCGACTAATTGTATTTTTGATTAGACCATAAAGCAGTATCAGATTGTCTGGCAATGGCTCTTGACCGGCAAAGCGCAATGTCATGTTAGAACCAAGCTGTGAGCTAATTAAGAAGCTCTCAGAATCGTCTATCAGATACCAGCGGTCTGGGTGCAGCCGGGCTTGCTGGCAAATTGCCTTGAAATTTATCGGTGAAGGGTTGAGCAATTGCCGGGGCGAGATTAGCACCACTTTTGGTGCGACAAGATCGTCTAACTCATTTAATTCTGAAAGATCATCGTTGCCTACTGTTAGCTCCAAACCATTATCGAGAGCCACGCGCTCGTATACAGAAGCAACAGAAGACGACAGCAATATGCGCTCACCAGAAATTGCCACCATGCGCAAAATCATGTCGACAAGCTCTGCGCGCGACGGGGCAATGAACAACTCCGAAGCAGTAATTGGGTAGTAGCAGAAGCCGTTTAGATAGCGAGCTATGATGGACCGAATACTCAAGTCGCCCCGTTCATGCGGGTAGGGAATAGTCTTTACATCAAGTAGCGAGCGCGAGAGGCGACTGAGAAAACTGATTTTCTCGTGGCCAAGTCGAGAAAAATCAAGCTCTTTGCGCAGACTCTCAAGCTTCATATGATTTAAATTGCGAACGAAAGCAAAGACCTCAGGCTCGAACCTAGTATCGGCTTGATAAACAAGCAGGTCATGGAATACCTGACGACCAGCGGAGAGAAGCTTCACGGCAGTGGCGGCAGACACTGATAGCTCTGAGTCGCGTGACATAAAGAAGTGAAAGCGGATACCGTGTTCAGCTTCTAAATCAACCAACGAGGCTAAATCAGTATCATCGGCTTGCTGAATGCGGCGCATCCAAACGAGCTTACTCTCATAGCCGCGCCGGTCAAACATACTTTCGATGGCCTGTCGCCCAGGTCTGCCACCGAGCACCAAAGTCACTCTGCCACCGGGGTTAAGGCAGAGTTGTGCTTGCTCTAGAGCTCTGGCAATCAATGGCAGACCAAAACGGTCTTCTAAAATTCCTTGTTCAAAGCAGTAGTTGCTGAGGTCATAGAGATCTTTCTCAGATAGCGCCTCTTGGTTCTCACTGTCACCGGTACCAAAGTTGATTTCGCCTTTAACTGGGTTGGGGTGCAAAACTTGCGGGATGCAGCCAATGACGTGATCAAAATGTTGACCAGCAGCAAGGGGCATAGACAGCAAGTCTGAAACTTCGGCCTGAAAGACTTTGACAATAGGCTCACCAGCCATGCTGAGCACATAACTACCGTCAGCCGTCGTGCCGTTGAGCCAAGTATTGAGCTTAGCCATGGTCACCGCCACGGGATTCAAATCAAGGCCTAAAACCTCTTTCACATTTGTGACGAAGAGCAACAGAAGACTAATCCAGCCGGAGCCAGTTCCTACTTCGACTATGCGCTTGCCATGAAACTGCTCTTTGCTCTTAAGCAAACCTTCAGCAAAAGTTCGGCCCCATAACTCTGGTGAGAAGACCGCCGGGGTAAGCAGCAATCTTATGGGATCAGGCAGTGAAGGCAAACTGACACTCTTTAGAACTAGCTGTTGTTGCTCTAGCTCGCCGTCGATTTCTGACGGATGAGACAACGCTGAACTCTGCTTAGACAATTCATCGGCCAATTCATGCAATATTTTAATTGCCTGCTTTTCAGTGGCCTCGTCTTCAAGAGCCGCCAGCAACACATTGAGCTTGGCCTGAACAATATCGGCCCGGTCAAGCTTGCCGAACTCGGCATTAGGCACCTGGCTACAAGCAGCAAGTATTTCTTGTCTTGATGGAACGCTGAGAAGCTTGCTCACTGCACTTCACACACTAGTGTAGGTATACGACATCATCATTGTACTAGTATTGACAAATTACTAGCATTGACAAACTAGAATTGAAAGCCCGAGCTACTGACAACGCGCTATGGATTTTCAGCCAACCCTGGTCGGGGAGTAACTGGCGGGGCAGCAAGGCGAAGGTCGTTGCCTTTCCAGCGCGACTTCAATACCGGAGTTTGCAACACGCCACGCTCGGTCAATACTTCTTGTTGCACTTTGTCTTTCATATTGCTGAAGGCTTCACCAAGGGTGGTGGCATTACCTTTACTTTTGAGTGACTCAATTAAACAACGAGTAAAGACAGAGTTCTGATAATGCTTTGATTCCCACGATACTTGCGACGGCTGACTGGATGAAATAACCAATTGACCAGTGCCTTGAGCTACTTCAGTTATGTCAACGTTACCTTGGCGGAAAAGCCCCTTAGCACCGGGATCTGCAGCACCGCTATGACAAGCATCAAGAACCAGAACCACTCTATCTGAATGCACTCGACCCTTGATAATTCGGGTCAAATCTTGCATTGGCAGGCCAGATGCGTAGAGACTATCGACCTGGCTATCGTAAGCAAGTAGATAGTTGACGCCACCAATATCCATATCAGAGGCGCTGCCATGGCTCGATATGTAAATGACGACCAAGTCATCAGGATTAGCCACACGGGGCAACCACTTATCACCCAACTCAGAGAGAATGTTAGCGCGAGTGGCCTGCTCGTTAACAAGTAGCTTGACGTGATCAGGAGCGAAATTACCTTCTTTCAACAAATAATCGTTGAAGTCTTTGGCATCTTTAGCGGGATACTTAAGATTGAGTTTGCTGTCTTGAAAATTACTGATGCCGACAATTAAAGCCCACTTATCGCGAACGGGGCGATTGGTGACATCAAGTGCCGATTCTTCTGGTTGCCCTTCAGCTTCAGTCTTGGTCGTCACTTTAGCAGCTGGTTTCACTTTCGCGTTATTAGCCATGGCCAAACGACGAGCGTCCTCTACTTCATGCTTATTACGTTGACGTTCAATGCGTTCTTCAGCTTCTTTCTCTTTTAATGCTAATTCGCGCGCCTTCAATTCGTTACGCGAACGCTCAACTGCGGCCAATTCTGCTTCTTTTTTCTCACGAGCAACTTTAGCTTCTAGCTCTTTTTGCAAAGCTAACCACTTAGGGTCATTGATACCAGCTGCGGTGGCAACGACCGTTTGACCGGTGACCGCATGGTTGACAGAAGAAGTAGTAGTCGATACACCATAAGTAGGTTTGCCTTTTGAGTCATAACCACTAGTTGTACGTGCTACATGCGGCCGTACCGAACTACCTGTTTGACTAGATGCTACTACTTGATTGTTGCTCACCGTTGTCACAGCAAGCTCAGTACTCGCCGGTTCCACAGGTTTAGATTTAGCAATCTTCTGCTTCTCTAACTCTTTGGCAGCGAAGTCACGATTGGTCTTCGCGTCGATCAAATTCGGATCAATCGCTAAGGCCCGGTCAAAGTCGGCGACGGCCTTGTCAAGCTGGCCCAGGTTTGAGTAAAGAAGGCCGCGGCTGAGAAAACAGCTGGTACTATCAGGAGCCAGGCGAATGGCGTCAGTTAAGTCGGCCAAAGCCCGGTCATTTTGTTTAATTGCCAAAAGCGCCAAGCCACGCCAGTAATAAGAATCGGCCCGATCGCCGTTGAGTTTAATTGACTCAGTCAGGGCTTGAATCGCCTGGTCAAACTGCCCCTGGTTGTAAGCCTGCTTGCCGCGATCTAAAAAAGTATTCTCGTTGTCATACCACGCCGCCTCAGCCGGATAGCTCAAGTCTATAGCCGATGGCAAGAACATAGGGCACAAAAGCGGAGTAAGGGAGAGAAGGAGTGATGCTGCAATTTGTCTTTTTTTCATAATTCAGCTACTTTGTCGGCGTCGTTATCACTTACAAGTTTCAATTCTGAGAAGCGGAACTTTTCAGCCGCCTTAACAGTTCGAATTTTGACTGATCTACGCCGCCAATAGGTGAATTAGGAGAAGAATCTTTTATTGTTTTCTTCACAGACTCGTTAGAGCGCGGGCCGGAAAAAGCAGCGGACCGCCGCAAAGCGGCCCTAGAGCGCCCACCCCGGCGATTCTGACTTTTTATATCTGAGTCCTCAGCTGAGTTGTCCCCCTCAGACTCTGAAGTAACCTGACGAGATTTTGAACCAGTCCGTGGCGAATTAACAGCGGCATCGAAACTCGCCGAAGACGAAGTGGCCGAATCGGGCACACGCCTTTGCACTTTTGTATGCTCAAGACCGCGACCAGCATTAACGGCGAATAATATGCAAGCTGCAAGCATCAAGACTGTCAAGGTATAAGTAAGCAAATGTGAGGCCGCCGCAGAATTGTCAGCAGAAGACTGAACAGCCTCATGGTCACTTGGCACTGGCCGGGCAAACGGGCTAACAGCAGAATTAGAATAAGAATTAGTCTGGTTTCCGGCGACCACGCTACTCTGACCATCAGCGAGGCTCCAAACACGTCCGGGCGTTCCCGGTCTGGCAAAATTCTTGACTGAAGTATCTGGATGCAGACAGGCTTGCTCTAGAGCATCTTTGAAATCGATCATGGTAGCGAAACGCTCGGCCGGATTTTTAGCCATAGCCCGAGCAATGACATTCTCGAGCTGCACAGGAAACTGCCCTTCTGGGCAAGCACTAGCTAAGGTTGGCGCTTGATTATGCATGTGACAATGCAGCAATTCATAGACATTGGCGCCCCAAAAAGGATCTTTACCAGTTAGCATCTCGTAGATGACACAACCAAGTGAATAAATATCAGCGCGACTGTCACACTCGCGGCCAGAGATCTGCTCGGGGCTCATATATGGGGGGGAGCCCCAAAGCTCTCCCGAATGCGTCAGCTTGCGGGAGTCTTCACCCAATTTGGCTAAGCCGAAATCAACGACCTTAACTTGTTGTTGTCCAGCTTCTTCAAGTCGATAGACACCACTGGCAGTACCGTCAAGCAACATAATATTGGCCGGTTTTATGTCGCGGTGAATAACCTCATGGCGATGTGCATGGCCTACTCCTAGACAAATTTGCGAAGCAACACTATAGGTTTGCTCAAGAGTAAAACGACCGTTTAGGAGAACTTGATCAAGAGACGAACCTTTCAAATAGTCCATCACGACATACGGTTGGCTATCGCGACCAATAACGCAATCATAGACAGTAACGACATTAGGGTGCGAGAGCTTGCTTAAGGTTTTCACTTCGCGCTCAAATCGCCGCCAAATATCCGGCCTTTCATCAACTCTAAATTTTACGGTCTTAACGGCAACCAGCCTTTCGACAGGCTCTTGCATGGCCTTGTAGACCACCGACATTCCGCCAAAGCCTAGTACTTCAAGAATATGATACTTATCATCAAGCACTTGACCAATTAGAGGGTCTTTGCCAATCTTCTCTTGAAAGAGCTTTTCTTCTTCAATCAGAGCCTCAGTCATATTGTCTTCAGCTAAATTGCGAGTGCGATAGCCAGCCCCAAAATCTGTCACCTTGGGCAAATCATTTGGCTTACCAAACTGTTGCTTGCCTAGCTCATGGTCGACAGAATCTTGATCGTGACTCATTAGCTGACATACCTGAAGGGATTGCTACATGGGTGGCACAAACTAATTGGGTGGCCTCCCACCCGGCCAGCCCTGATTTTGACCGGGATGAACACCTTGTGGATTTTGCCCCATTCCCCTCCCACCCCTAAAGTTAGGTCGGTCGTCGGGCTGGTGCTGCAATTCGGCTGCCAGCCTAGAAAGCATTGAATTGATTCTTTCACAGCTTCCCCCCTTGACCTTCTCAGCGGCAATATCACTGAGCTTGCGTTCGAAATAAGGAGCAAAAGTAGGATCGCCACGATGCTGAGCCATCTCAGATTTGATCTTAGCGAGGAGTGTCACATTCTGTATCTCCATTGGATCATTCAAAGCAGGAAGCACCGCACCAGGAGCAGCACTGTCAGATTTCTGATTGAGACTGGATGACTGACTGGAAGTCTTACTTGAAGAAATAGCAGTAATACCACGGCCAGCACCGGTTCGATTGGCTTGACGAACCAAGTCTTCTTGGGCAGCCAGCTTCTCGCCTAGCTTCTCAATTGAATCTTTGAGCACTGCCGCCTGACCGTTCTTTACCTGGGTTTCAATCTGAGCAAACATTGCTTCAAATGGAGCGACACCAGTGCCTTTGCGCCTTAGGGTATTGATTCTATCCATTAAGAGCAAGCGCTGCTCTTCATACAAACCAGACGAGACCGAAAATTTCTTTTCTTCAGCCGACAACTTGCTCTTATTCGCTTCGTCGTCGCCACCAACTTTAGTGACAGCAATTGTCGCCAAAAACTTCTTTGGATCAATTGTGCCGTTGGCATAGGTTTTTATGTCACCAGCAGTGACTTCTACACTCTTGCCACTACTAGAATCTTCATCGCGAAAAAGAACTTGGACGGTACCAATTGTATTGAAGCTATCTAGCACAGACTTGGTAATCAAAACAGCATCAATGCGTAAGTCATCATCTGTGGCCTTCGGGTGACGACGTGTGAGAATAGTGGCTTCGCGCCCTGATATCACAGCATGCACTGGAAAATCTTTTTTGATAACTTGGGCCTTACGCACCGCTTCTTCAACATTTTCACCAGTGGCATCGAGAGCCAAGGCCACCTGGCAACCAGCTATAAGCACTGATAAAGCCAAAAACGAGGCAAGAGAGATTTTTTTATTGTCCATCATGTCAATCTCATTTCTGTTTCTATAAATACATGCGAACTTGAACTCTCTTGCCAAGTCGAGCAAGAATAAACAGCCCACTTTCAATTAAGGGATATTCCCAAAACGAGACGCAAGTCATCTCGTGGTTAAGCTAATTTACTGCTGGCAGCCAAATTAATGAGCGCTTTCAGGGCCACCTTTATCCTTCCAACCTCCGCGCTTATGCTCACCCATCGACTTATGATAACCACGCCGAGGACCACCCATACCACCATGACCGCGCATGCCAACGGGGCAGCCCATCCCACCCATAGGACCGCCGCCGCTAAGGCCAGGGCACTTCATCATCGCTAAGCGCAAGTGCTTGCGTTGCTCTGGTGTGTAAACCTTCATTTTGGCAATCTCGTTGTCAATTTTCATGTTAGTTAAGTCTTGAACTGCAGAAGCCATTTGTTTCTTCAAATCATTAACCTTACTGCCATCAATGTCAGCACTAGTCAGAGCGTCTTTCAGGTGACGTTTAAGCGTCATTACTTCAAGCATTTTTGGTGCAAACTTGTCCATAAAGTCGCCCCGCAACTGATAAAGCTTCTCGTACTGATCATCAGTCACAGCCGCGTCACCCTTGAGAAAGCGAGCGCCCATATCCATCATGCCAGCATCTGGCATCGCTTCCATTGAAGCACCGGCAGGTATGGCCATGGCAAAATTCATCGCTCCCGGTGGTAGACCGCCTTCTCCAATTTCGCCAGGTGCGCCAGGATCTGGCATGCTCATCGGACTAGGTGCCGGACTATCGCCTTCTTGAGCATATGCGGGGAGACTGCCAAGAGCCAGCGGCGCAATAAAGGCAACGGCAATACTGAGTAGTCTGGATCTCTTTAGATTTAAAGTCATAACAACGCTCCGGTAACTGTTAAATAGCCATACAAACCTATATACGTACTGAGGCAGCAAAAAGTTCAAAGATCAGAACGAATTTTCCCGAGATTTTATATTAAGCTAGGCCGTTAAACTATAGATTCCCATTTTGCCCCAGGAAAAGTCATGAGAGCTTCAGAGAATGCTGTGCCGCCGTCCGTCGTTGCCACAATGGCCAAAGCAAGCAACTATCGTTGGGTAGTCATAGGTTTCGGCTTTCTCATCACCCTAATTAACTACCTGGACCGCTCGGCAATGTCTTACGCCATCGGCCCAATTAAATCTGAGTTTGGCTTTACCAACACCCAATTTGGTCAAATTTCAGCGGCCTTTGCCGTTGGGTACGCCTTGATGACCCTGGGGGGTGGAATCTTAGTAGACAAATGGGGCGCCCGCAGCGTTTGGTCGGGTGCAGCCATATTGTGGTCTGCCTGTACCGCACTCATGGGCATCTGCTCTAGCTATCCAATTTTCTTCACAGTTAGAGTCATGCTTGGTATTACAGAGGGGCCGCATTTCCCCGCCCTGACAAGAGTTGTGGCAGATTGGCTGCCATCCACCGAGCGTGCTCGTTCAACAGCTATGGGGCTTTGTGCCGTGCCAATGGCCGGTGCTATCGGAGCGCCGCTTATTACGACCTTGATTGCCAACTTTGGCTGGAAGGCCATGTTTGCCATACTCGGCAGCGCTGGCATTGTCTGGGCAGTTATCTGGTGGTTCATTTACCGCGACTATCCTGAGCATTCAAAATTCGTCAATGATGCTGAGCTAAAAATCATTCGTGAAGGTCAACCGCTCAACCGAGAGCGCAAGATGGCTGAAATGAAAGCTCATGAAATTTCGCTGGGCAAAACCACTTGGAAATTTCTTTTCACCAACCCATCACTGATAGCAAACAATTTCGCCTTCTTTGGCTTTGGTTACCTGCTCTTCTTCTCCGTCACCTGGTTGCCTGGTTACATGGTTCAGACATATGATCTGCACTTAAAGCACGCCGGTGAATTATTGGTAGCACCATGGCTAACAGCAGCAGTTATGCTCTTTTCTGCAGGTTTTCTCTCTGACTATCTCTGGAAGAAAACCGGCAGTATGCGCGTTGCCCGCAGTCATATGATGTGGATCTGCCAGCTACTTTCGGGTCTTTGCTTCGTGCCACTGCTATTCAATCCGAGCCTGCAAGTGGCACTTATAATGTATTCACTAGGTCTTGGTTTTGGCCTCATGCCCAATGCTGCTTTTTACGCCATAAACTGCGACTTAGCCAAAGACATTCTCGCACCAATCCTGACCGGCGCATTGTCAGATTACACTCACAACTTCAAAGCCGCTTTCCTAATTTTGATCTTCTTCACTCTGACTGGCTCAATGGCTGTTTTGTTCTTCCAGCATCCCGACAGAGATAGAAAGCGCTTCACCTAGTATTGCCTGCCAAAAATTACGGAGTTCACTATGTCTAAGCCTGCACCGCAACCAGAACTTGCTAAAGAAAGAGCACTAGATATGCTCCAGCAAGGTCTAGAAGCCGCCCATAATGGTGATTTAAGGCAAGCACTGACTATCTTTGACAGCTCAATAAAAGAGTATCCAATTCCTGATGCTTACTTTTCAAAAGTAGAAGTTTTGGTGGCACTTGGCAAATTTGATCAAGCCCTAGAAGAAATCGTTCAGCTAGAAGAGAAGCTGCCAAACCTCGATGGTGGCCCCGAGTTCGAGCAACGCCTAGAACAGTTCAAGACCACCCTTGATGCCATTGGCGAAGTATCAGAGCAGTCACTGTCTCTCACTACAAACAGTTTCGATCTCAGCTCGCTTACTAATGAGATGGCAGATATTACCCAGGAATTGCTTGTAATAATTCCATTGAAATACCAAAGCACTGAAGAGATTCTGGATCTTTTGACTAAAGTTGATTCACTCAACTCTAGCAATGGTATCACCCTGATTAACAAAGAAAGTCAGGCAGTGATATACGACATCGACATCAAAGAGCGCGATAGCGATCTTTCTGAAACCTTGCTTTCATGCGGCGTTGGTCGCCTTAGCAGCACTCACACCGAAGCTATCAAAAATCACACCCACTTGCTCTACATCTCCGGACCAAATGCCGAAGTTGAAAGCGAAGCTGAAGATCAAATTGAACTAGCTTCAGATATGCTCAAAACAGTTTCAGTTTTGCTCAACGAACTAAATGGAGAATGCGTCTATATCGCCACCGCGGGCTTGACGCACACCGCAGAAGCTTGGGCCGAACTGAGCGAAGAGCAAGGCTTAGCTGCGTACATCGAAGCCTATGTGCAACGCATTGGCGGCGAAGGACAAATTTTCTCGTGCGGCATGCACGGACTTGGTCTACCAGATGTCTCACTCGAACTTGATCTCAACGATGAAGACGGCGCCACACTGTTAGCCGAGTTTCTTGAATATTGCCTGGTTAATGAATTGCCACCAAGCGATAAACCATTTGAGTACAAATCGACCATTCGCAATCAAACTTACGAAGCAACCTGCTACCAATCAGGTTATGAAGAAGACAGCTGGTTCTTCAATCAAAACGGTATGTGGGCTCTTACAGAGCTTGCTGCGACGAAATAGAATAACTAACTGTTGCTTCGATAGTTGTTGTTTCAATCACCAAATATCCAACCAACATCACTCAGTATCGAAATCGCGATTTTATTGCCGCGTCCATCGCAGAATAGATACCCGCTAAACGGGTATGGCAATGTAATCACTGGATATTTTGGCGCCGCGGTCAAAGCCTTTGAAGAATTATCGCTATCCGGGTTCCTCTTCTTTTCGACCTGCCGCAAAACGGCATCGGATGTGATCCCATGCACAGACACCTTCTCTCGCAACAAATTACCATTGGCATCAGTAAATTCAAAAGAGACACTGTAAAAGTTGGCCCCTCTCTTAACAATATCGGTAACGCTAACTCTCTGCCACTGCAGCTTCTTTATATAATCAGGCGCATTGTTTAAACTGACTTTTCTTAAAATCGAGAAATTTCGTGAACCCAAATATGCGTTCCAACGGTTAGAAGCAAACCCAATCAAGACAGTTGAAAAAAGCATGAACCAAAACGAGCTTTGACCACTACCAAGTTGGAATGCCATAAAAGCCATCAAAGCCAAGGCTAAAGCTATCATTAAAGAAATCACTGCACCGTCCAGCAACGATGGAATGTCAGCAAGGCCACGTAGCAGAGTTTCAATTAATTTTTTTGGCTCTGGATTTCGTGGAAGAAACGGCACTTCCGGGCTAATTTCTTCATCCGAAAATCTAGATAGAGAAACTATCTCACTGACCTTTAGATCGGCTTCAATTCGTTCAGACCTTGCCGTCCACCGCTCAGGCCACTCAATTTCAATGGGCAGGTCAATTACTTTTTTCAAAGCAGTTTGAAATTCAGCCATAGACTGATAGCGATCTTTCGGCTTCTTGGCGTAAGCACGAGATAGAGTCGCTTCCAGCTTATCCGGCCAACGCAAATCGGCTCGCACAGTTGCAAGAGGAGCTGGCATAGCGCTAAGGTGCCGATTCATAGTTTCAAATGCAGTGCGTGCGCAAAGTGGTGATTTGCCAGTCAGCGCTTCATAGATGACACAAGCCAGGGAATACACATCAGAGCGCCCATCAAGGTCTTCATCAAGACATTGCTCTGGACTCATGTAAAGCAAGCTACCTTGCATGTTTCCACTTTGAGTTAGGCGCAGCACAGTATCGCCGGTTAGAGGCATGACTTTAGCGATGCCAAAATCGAGAACCTTGACCATAAGCATGCCTTCAGGCGAACGGGTCAACATGATATTGCCCGGCTTCAAATCACAGTGCACCACTCCCATCTCATGAGCGGCAACCAGCCCAGAGGCGACCTGCGCCGCTATTCCCAAGGCAAGCTCAACCGACAACCAGCCGCTCTCAGCAATAGCATCTTGCAAGCTAATGCCTTCCACAAACTCTTCGGTCATATAGACCTGCCCGCTGGCGCTGATGGCCCAAGATTCAACCTCAACCACATTGGGATGGCGCAAAAGATTGCTCGTTTCAGCCTCACGCTTGAAACGATCTACTATTAACTGATCGGTGACGAAGTGGCTGTGTAGCAACTTGAGAGCCAAGATACGATTAGATTTGCTATCACGAGCACGATAGACAGTGCTGCTTCCTCCGCTGCCAACGTTCTCTAATAGCTGATAACGGTTATCAACCACCGTGCCAAGATTTGGATCTTTAATAGCACTCCTTTCGCCCAAAGTAGGGCTCAAGGATGTAGCGCTTGAAGAAAACTCCGTCTCGTTGCGGTCCTCTTGCATCAATCACCAAAGAGAAATAAACAGTGCTTATATATACCTCATATTTTTACCCAGGTAGTCGTAGTCTTTTCAACACCGCTAGGGCGTCTGGCTGCAAATTACTGGCTAAATTGGCAAGATTTACCAGAGAGCAAATGTTGCCAAGATTGGAATTTTCCCAATATAGCGGCTAATCTACTAGCAAAGGTATCCAAATTTACACAGCAACTCATATGAATGAGCAGGGCATTTTGAACAAATTAGATACAACTCTTTCTCTATTTTTGCTGCTAACGGCGATAATACTCGGCTGCGCCGATAGTGTCTGCGCTGGCACCAACACCATCCCTCAGACAGTTGCCAACGAGAACGCTGTTCAACAGGCAATTAATGACGCTAATGCAAGGTCGCAACCGCCGCCTCCGCCGCCACCACCACAAAACCCATCGGGACCACCAGGTTAATAGCCTCGACTGAAATTTCTGAAAAAGAAAGAAGTAGTGCAACGCCTACTTCTTCTTTTAGTTTCCGATATTCAGTTTCCGACAGCTACACTTTTTAGCGCGGCTTTAGCCTTCAGGGCACGATATGCCCTTGCCTGCTTAATCAACTCAGCAAACAAAACACTGTTGTTTTCAAAGTCTCGCTCAGGGTGCCATTGCACCCCCACGACGAAGCGATCACCAGGTAACTCAATCGCCTCAGTTACGCCATCATCAGTAGTGGCAGCAACCTGCAAGTCTTTCCCCAGTTTCGAGACACACTGATGGTGCGAAGTAGGCACAGCAAACGCTAGTGGTTTTCCTGAATATACAGCCGCCAGTTTACTACCTGGGTTTATGCTAACGACGTGACTGCCAGCAACATTTCCCTGCCAGCCGTTCTTACCTGAATGAGCAACTTTCGACTCTGGCTTAGCTGTAGGAATATCTTGAATCAACTCACCGCCTGAGCCAATATTCAAAACCTGCGAGCCCGCGCAAATACCCAGGTATGGCATGGGCGGCTGGGCCAACACTGTGCGCACCACAAGCATGTCAAATTGAGAGCGAGCCGGCGCCATAATAGAAGTTTTCGCTTCCGTCTTCTGACCGTAAGAAGAAGGTGGGTAATCATCACCACCAATCATCAACATGCCATCTAAGTTCGGTAGCACCTGAGACAGCTCGGCAGCACTCATAGGCGGCACAAGCAAAGCTATGCCACCGGCTTTGGCTATAGCATCTAAATAACGCGCTGAAACAGAGTACTTGCTACCCTCAGTATTCAAATCAAGGTTGATACCTATCACTGGCTTGTTTTCACTGGTGACAGTTTGACTGATAGCGGGCTGCCACCAGCCACTAGAAATACAAGCAGCGGCCACCCAAGTCAAAATAGCTGGTGCAAATAGTGTTTTCATTTTTTAGCTCGCTTTAGAAGTCAGCAGTTTTTGGTGCACGAGGGAAAGGAATAACATCTCTGATGTTAGCCATACCGGTGACAAACTGCACTGTGCGCTCAAGACCCAGACCGAATCCAGCATGGGGTACTGTGCCAAAGCGACGCAAATCGAGATACCACCAGTATTCTTCAGGGTGCAAGCCGCTATCAAGCATGCGCTGTTCGAGAACATCTAAGCGTTCTTCGCGTTGGCTGCCACCAATAATTTCGCCAACTTTCGGAACCAATACATCCATAGCGCGAACAGTTTTGTTGTCTTCGTTCATGCGCATATAAAACGCTTTGATACCTTTCGGATAATCAGAAACAATCACTGGTTTCTTGAATTTCTTCTCGGCCAAATAGCGCTCATGCTCTGACTGCAAGTCGATTCCCCAGGAGACAGGAAACTCAAAATTCTCTCCGCTCTTGAGCAGAATATCAACGGCTTCAGTATAAGTAACCCGAGCGAAATCGCTATTGACGATATGAGTGAGAGTCTCGATTGTAGTTTTATCGATGCGCTCGTTGAAGAACTTCATGTCTGTTCCGCAGTTAGTAAGCACATCGTTAAAGATGGTTTTGAGAAACTCCTCAGCACAATTCATATTGCCTTCTAGGTCACAGAAAGCCATCTCAGGCTCAACCATCCAGAACTCAGACAAGTGTCTTGAAGTGTTGGAATTCTCGGCTCTAAAAGTTGGACCAAAAGTATAAACGTTGCTCAAAGCAGTGGCATAAATTTCGCCTTCGAGTTGACCACTAACTGTCAGACTAGTCGGTTTGCCAAAGAAGTCTTGTTCAAAATCTACAGTGCCATCATCTTTGCGAGGCACATGATCGAGATCAAGAGTTGTCACTTTGAACATCTGACCAGCGCCTTCGCAGTCGCTGCCAGTGATAATGGGCGTATGCACATATACAAACTTGCGATCTTGGAAAAACTTATGAATAGAAGTACAAATTTCGTTGCGCACGCGAGCCACGGCACCAAATGTATTTGTGCGCGGACGCAAGTGAGCGATGGTGCGCAGAAACTCGTATGAAGTTCCTTTCTTTTGCAAAGGATAAGTAGCAGGATCAGCGAAGCCAAAAACTTTTACTGACTCGGCCTTAATCTCAGTACTTTGCTCTTTGCCCGGTGATTCAACAACTTCGCCAATCACTTCAACTGAGCTACCGATGCCTAGCTTCAAAACATCGCTTTCATAATTTTCTAGTTTATTTTCAGCCAATACTTGCACGTTATCAAAAGTCGAGCCGTCATTAATGGCGAGGAATGAAAATCCGCCTTTAGAGTCGATATTCTCTTTTTTGAGAGTCTCTAAAACTGGTGTGCGTGTGAAAGTTTCCACTATAGCCGTCATCCTTTTCTTCTCTCCTTTTTAGCGTTTACGCAGCATGAAAACACCGTCACGCAGTGTTAGCAAGACACGATCCACGCGATCGTCGGTGGCAATAAAATCGTTGAACTCAATAATTGCTTGGCCTGATTCGTCGGCTTTACTTGGCTCAAGAACAGTGCCGCTCCACAGCACATTGTCTACCAGTATCACCCCGCCAGCCTTGAGCTTAGGCAAAACGGCCTCATAGTAATTTTTATAGTTTGGCTTGTCTGCGTCAATGAAGACAAAGTCAAAAGGTCCAGATAATTTCGCCAGCGAATCGAGAGCCGGTCCTTGAATTACTTCAATTTTAGAGCCATGCTCACTACGCTCAAAATATCTCTTGGCAAAGGCAATGCATTTATCATCAATCTCTAGAGTGGTTACTTTGCCGCCCTTAGGTAAGCCTTCAGCCATTGAAAGAGCCGAGTAGCCTGTAAACATGCCAATTTCCAAAACAGACTGAGCGGCTGCAATCTGAACCATGAGCTTGAGAAATCTTCCTTCAAGCCGCCCTGTCAACATCTGCGGGTAGGCCATTTTATCGTGGGTGTCGCGCACGAGTTCGGCCAGAAGTGCGCTAGTGGGCTCACTTTTAGACTCAGCGTAGTCATCAATACCAGGTTTAGTTAGGGTCAACATAAAGCTCTCGTTTTAAGAATTTTAGCCTTGATATATAGCACATGATGGATAGATAAAACGTTGTAAAATCGGCGGTCATACCAACATTCGAGTGTAAGCAATGAATCCTGTTCGCGCCGATCACATTAGCCCCCTTGATATGTTCAAGATTGGTGTTGGGCCATCCAGCTCCCACACTGTTGGGCCCATGGTGGCTGCCCTAGAGTTTCGTAAGATTGTCGCCGAAATGCTGGCTAAGTTACCAGCGAAAAGCGCTCATCAATACACGATTAAAGTTGAACTTTATGGCAGTCTTTCAGCCACTGGCTCTGGTCACCAAACCGATGGCGCTGTTTGCGGCGGGCTTTACGGCTACAGCCCCAAAGAAACGATGCCAGATGAAATCTGGTCGGCCACAGACAAATTGAAAAAAAATCCAATTTTGCCCTTTGCCGACCTCGACGACAAAATCAAAGTGCACTTTCACCCTGAGCAAGATCTAGTTTGGGCTAACTGGACCATGGACGGCAAGGCATTGCCTCATCCAAACACAATGCGCTTCCTGCTCAAAGAAGGCGAGGCTACTATCAAGGAGCTAATAATACTTTCAGTGGGCGGAGGATTTGTTGAGCCCGTCGACCCAGTTACCTGGGAGCGCCAACCAGCTGGGTCCAGCACTACTATTCATGACTTACCTTACCCCTATAACTCGGGTCAAGAATTCGTGGACCAGTGCAATAAAAGCAAAATGCCACCTTGGCAAATAGTGATCGAAAACCAGAAGGTGTGCGGCCTCACAGAAGAAAAGCTACGGGCTGAACTAAGCAAAATTCTTGGTGTATTTGATTCGTGCGTTGAACGCGGTCTTTCTACCGAGGGAATTTTGCCCGGTGGCCTCAACGTCAAACGCAGAGCCAAGGCCTTGCACGAACAGATGCTGGCCGGAACCAAAATAACAGTATATTCTTCACCTGCCGGGCTCAAGCCATCGGTCTATGCCATTGCCGTCAACGAAGAAAATGCCGCTGGCGGCCGAGTAGTAACAGCGCCGACAAATGGCTCATCGGGACTGATACCGGCAGTCTTCAGAACCCTACAAGAATCACACAAGCTCAGCCATGAAACCCTGCAGAACGGATTGATAGTAGCTTCAGTGGTCGGTGCTCTAGTAAAAGTGCATGCCTCCATATCTGGTGCCGAAGTGGGCTGTCAGGGTGAAGTTGGCACTTCTTGTGCCATGGCGGCAGCAGGTGCTGTGGCCATGTTGGGTGGCAACGCCGATCAAATTGAGCAGGCCGCCGAAATCGGAATTGAACACCACCTCGGTATGACTTGTGACCCAATCAAAGGCCTAGTGCAGGTGCCTTGTATTGAACGAAACGCTATGGGAGCGGTCAAAGCTTTGAATGCAGCAGAACTTGCCCTTGCCTGTGACGGCAGCCATCTGATTAGCCTCGACCGCTCTTTAGAGGTGATGAAGCAAACCGGCCTTGATATGAATCAAAAATACAAAGAAACCGCCACCGGCGGCCTTGCACTGGGTTAATCAAGGGCCGAAATCTAAAGGCCAAAAGCGGGCTTAGATTAACTCTTCTGGCTAGATTAAAAACCTCTTGACATTCCCGGGGATTAGGCATAGTCTGGCATAGCCCAGGATTGTATCTAAAAGTTGCTAACTAATAGATTAATCCGCTCTATTTAGAGTTAAGGGTCCCCATGCTTCGCATGCCTTTCTTTTTCCAGGAATCCCAGACATGAACCCAGAGTTACCACACAACCCATACTGCGATGACCCCGCACTTGAACTTAGCTTTCAAGAAGTAGAACTCGGCTCGAAAATTGAAGGGGAGCTGCGTACAACCTTGCACGTTTACAAAAGTGAAAGACAAATCGGCTACTACCTAGAGAAGGTCTACACCAGCGAAGACAAGCTCGTAAAAATGGTGAAACGATCTGCAGATGGTCGCTCTGAAACTAGATTTGATCCAATTACTGGCGACATTGACAGTATTTTCGAATCGTACACACTTCCAGATGGCAATATTCTGACCAAAGATAAGCGCTACCTGAGCGAAGATCAAGCAATTGAGTCGGTTCTGGTGATGAATCCAAAGGGTATTCTCGTTCGCACCGTTGTGCGCGAAACTCAAGGTCAAGTCAATTCTTTTCAGGGTCAAACAGAGTTTGGTCCTGACGGCAAAGCACTATTTTCAGTCAATCACTGGTTCGATGCCAAAACAGGCAAAATGAATCACCGCGAACAAATTCAATGGCTGACCGACGGCCAACGCGGAGTAACCGAGCACTTCCACTTTTCAGATGATGGTGCTTTGCTCAAATACTTCAAGCGTTTGTACCATCCGCCAACCGATAGATACCTTGAAGAGACTCACATTTATGACGCCATCACACAGTTGATGGTGCGCAAAGAAACGAAAACAAGCGGCCGTCTAGAAGTGCAAATATCTGTTGAAGTAATCACCTTCGATCAAGCAGGCAATGCCATCAAGAAACAAAACAACGTTCTAGATAAAGCCGCTCATTAAGCGTTTAATCAGGTCTTATTGACTAGTTTCGTTAGCCGTCTTCTGCTCTTCTTTAAGCAATGAGGCAACTTTGCTGCGCAATAGTTCCAGCTCTGAACCAGCGACGATGTTGGCACCAACCTTTTCGGGGCTACTTGATTGAGGCAGACTGCGCAAGATTCCCTCAATCCGATCGCGTTCAGCACTGGCTTCACCTTGTGCATTTTTGAGCTTAGCGATCATCTTGTTCAGCTCTTCTACTCTCACCGCAACATCGACAGGCTTCCATGAATAATCGGCAATCATCATGTCGAGCTTGCCTTGTCCTTCTTTCAAAATGGCTAAGCGCTCGACTTTGTTTTCAGCACGCAAAGCCTGTGAAACAAGATTGAGAATAGCGACTACGTCTGCCTCAGCAATACGGTGAGTAAAAAAGGCAAGGTCAGCTCGGCGAACGATAGTGAGAATCTGCTCGCGGGTTTGATCTGTATCACCGTCTTTACGCAGCAAGCGTGCAAGCCAATCTTGCAAGAATCTGATGTCGCTAGCCATGAAACGAACTTCTTCGTGACGCAATTCTCTTTCAAAAGGATCAACCCCAGGATTTGGACCAGGATAGCTCTTGTTGATAGCCTTAACCAGCTCAAGCTCTTGCTGCAAGCGGGTTGCATCAGT
>LNEX01000141.1 GCA_001464165.1 bacterium Ga0077546 | reverse complement strand
ACTGTTGGCGGGTAGTGGGAGCTGAAATGGAAAGGGTAGGGTGCTTTATGTGATTCTTGTGTTTTAGTTTGCTCTTGTCTTTCTGTCGAATCTGCTCTCATAATCTTTCTCTCCTGGCTTGGTGGCTGATGACACCATGTTATGTATTTTGCCAGGGCGATCATATGTGCATTTGCACAGTCTTTAAATTTGCAAGGCGAGTTTGAGTGCTCGCATGAGGACATCGGCTAGTTCGGCCCGGGAGAGTTGGCTGCCGACTTTAATTTTAAGATTCAGACTGTGATTTAGGCTATTACAGTATTTGCTCAGGCGGGCTACGGCTTGGTCAACTTCTTTAGCTGTCACTACCTCGTCTGGTTCAAAGCTAAGGCTAGATTCGTCGTGTTCGATTATGGCTGTGACTGACATTATTTGAATTGCCTGGAAGTGTTCGTGAGAGGGCGACACATCGTCATACCAGAAGATAGGAGAGGCACATCCTGGGGCTGTGAGTGCCAATTGCACTGTTAAGAGGTCTTTGGCGGAGAGCAGCTGCTGTTCGTTGAATTGATTGCGACTCAAATAAATAGCAGCTAGTGTGCCAGCGGCTGAGCCAATAGCCCACTCGATAGGGTGCAGTCTGTAGGCGCCATTGGTTATATGAGTGACACCAATGTTCTTGCAGGCGGCAATATAGTTAGAGCAGTGCTCAGTGACTAAAGCGCCAAGAGGAATCTGGAAAGGCTTGGCAGATTGTGCTGCTCCAGGTACCTCCTGGCGCCCGTGAATGTCTACAGGGTAGAGGCCGATGCCGACTGAGTCGTCGAAAAGTCTTGCCCTTGCACTACTGTTACATGACTCGACAATATCTTGTTCGCAGACAATTATTTTGGCATCTAGCCTGCGGGCTTCGCGAATATATGGGTGCATGGATAAACCATCGGCGGTGCCGAGAATGTTTTTCACCAGTTTTAGTTCTGGGTATCCTTTGGCTAATTTGTCATTGTTTATTTTGCCAATGTTGTCACCGTCGTCGCGCCTAGCTTCGGTTTGCAGCCAGTAGAGAAAACCTAGGCTCAGTCTCTTTGCTAGAGCTAAATAATCTCTCTGGACAGAAGCTGGCTTGTCTATAATGTTTCTGTCGCGTAGATCGTTGCTGTCCCAATTGATCATTGAGACGTCTGAGCTGTAAACTTCTGGCTTGAATAGCGCTTTATCAATTAAGCGTCGATAGGTCCAGAATGGCAATAGGTGTCGCTTCTCGCCTGTGCTGAAGTCATCAACCTCTTCGAACATGTGATAGCCATAAAATGAAAATTTACCATCGGCTAGAAACTTGTCGTAGTCTGCTGGTTTGTCTATGACGAAGCTTTCGCCTGGATGGTATTCCAGCACAAATGGATAGACAAAATCTTGTACGTTCTCGCTGTCGCCTTCAAGTGGAGCGTGGTTTTCTCCAGTGTCTATGCGGCTATCTGAGCCAGTCTTGTATGGTATCTTTGCTAGGCTAAGCAGGTCGCCGAGTTCGGTTGCATCAATAACTATGCGCGGCTGTATCTCATGAAAGTTACCGCTATCTAAGTCAACGAAAAGCACTGCTTGAATAGCGCTCTGCCTAGCTACTGCCACAGCTTTTAGTCTCTGCAATATGCTTAGTTTGCCGCTATTTGCTCCTGGTGAAAGCATGTTCTTGAGCACTGGTAACGCCATTTCTGGCTCGAAAGCCAGCCTTGTTACCCACGATGTGCCAGGATGCAGTAGTGGATCGTTTTTGGCTGCGTCTGTCAGTTTGCCTGTCTCTCTGTAGGCTTGGCGAATAGCCTCACGCATATCGAGATAACTTTTGCTGGCGCCAGTTGTCTCGACATATTTATTTTCGTCTAGAGCACAAACACCTTGGCTGGTCATTTGACCCCCTAGCCAAGTTGTCTCTTCTGTCAATATAGTTAATAGGGTCTTGCTCGCCTCTATGGCTGCAGCTATTCCACCCATGCCACCACCAGCAATTAGGACGTCGCATGTATGAATCTGCGGTGCCGTGAGGGCAATTGATTTAATGGCGGTATCAACATTCTTGTTGTCAGTACTGTTACCGCTAGGGTCGTGTTCTGCCCTGACTGCTTCAATGTCGAGAACTTCGAAACTGATAGCTTGATCTGGTCTAGATTCAGATTTGCTTGATGACTCTGAGTCTAAAGAGGACTCGGGGTAGAAAAATGATCTGTGCATGGGCTTCTAAGGTTTGTCCTCTTTGCAGCTGCTGGGCGTTACTAGTGTTATTGTTCTAAGGCTTTCATACTAATGGTTTCATACTAATGCTATTTACTAAGGAGAACATAGCTTAGATCTTCAGGGCAAGGACTCGCTAAGCTAGAATGATGGGCAAAAATTTTTGCTGAAAACAATGGCAAATTGGAGATTAATCTATGCAGACCCCTGAAAACGACGCCATTATGTCTACGGTGTGCGATGACGTAAGAAAGCGTGCCTCTAAGATCAAGTTGATTTTAATGGATGTTGACGGTGTCTTGACTGATGGCAAACTATTTTATTTTCCTGGGCCAGACGGTAAAGACGGGCTGGGCTTTCATATGCTTCATTGGAGCGGAATCAAAACTGGTTTGATTAGTGGTCGCGATTCTCCAGCCGTGACCGAGCGGGCGAGCATTCTCAAAATTACCTATGTCTATCAGGGGTTTTTAGAAAAGATCGCCACTTACGAAGAGATTTTGAAGAAAGAAAACTTGACTGATGAGAGTGTCGCTTTCATTGGTGATGATTTTACTGACTTTCCCTTAATTAAGCGCAGCGGTTTGGGTGTTTGTGTTGGGGATGGTCGGCCCGAGTTGCAAGCCCGCGCTGACTACGTCACAACGGCCATTGGTGGCAGTGGTGCCTTGCGTGAGGTGGCGGAGTTGGTATTAAAGTCGCGTGGGCTGTGGCAGCCCATGTTAGCCAAGTATCAATTGGATAACTAAGCATCAATTAGATACTCAATTTTAGGCTGCCTTATTGCTGTTCAGCTTGGCCAAGCTGGTGCTGATTGATTCTGAGACAGTGCCTTTGGCTGAGTATAGTTTGAAAGATACAGAAGGGTCGCCGACCATACCAAGGGAAGCAACTGCATCGCACAAACCGGCAAAGACTGATTCTAGTGAGGCGATATCGCTAGCGGTGGCATGACCTGAGGCGGCTCTGCTGCGTATTGCTCCAGCCATTCCTTCGGCATAACCAGCCAGGCTTGCTGCTTTGCTTTCTGCTGCTTTAGTAGCCATGACCATTTCAATTCTTGTTCTTGACTGAGAACTATAAGAACCGTCAGCTCTCATTGTGGTTCCATCAGCCATTGTTACTGTATTGTTGCTGTCAATTTCAGTACCGTTAGCCAATCTGACGTGATTAGCGCTTATGACATCGCCTTCTTTGGTAGTTATGGTGCCAGAATCGTAGGTGTAGTTTTTTGTCTGTACTTTAAATTGGCCATCTGGTTTGGCTTCAATTCTCTCTACCGTGCCGTCAACAGATTTGTTTTCTACTGTTTTCTCTTTGATATCTACAGTTTGGGTGACGCCACTCTCCAGGTTAGTGGTGGTTGTTACTCCGTCTTTTTGTGTAGTGTCAAATGATTCAGCCACTTTTCCACTAAGAATATTGTCGACCATCGATAAACTGGCTTTGCCGTCAGTGCCGTGAAGTGTGTGGGTGATGCTGAACTGCATAAGTTGTGCTGCAGCTTTGCGTAGTGCTAACATTTCTGGCTTTTTGCTTTCACGAATTGAAGCTAAAAATTCTTTTGAGATTTCTTCTGTGCTGCCATCTGGTGAGCAGATTGATAGTTCGCCTTTGCTGTTGCGAACGAGGTAGCGACCGTCTGGCATTGAGACAATTGATGAACCATCGTTTTGCAAGGCGACGAAGCTCTTGTCGGCTGCTACAGCAACGATGCCACCATCAGCTTGTGTTACTACTGTTTTGCCGGTTTTTACTGCTTCAAGGGTGGCAGCTTCTATTATTTTAGCCAAGCCTTCCTTGGTTTTCATTTCTTCGTTAGTGACAACGAGGTTGCCATTCTTGTATTCGCCGTATACTTGGAATCCACCGTCTTTTCTGTTGAAGACTTGACCAAATCGATTGCCTTTAGCGTCGACGAAGTAGGCGAGCTCGCTTCCTCTTTCAATGACAATGCTATTGCCGCCGTCTAGTGCGGCTGTGAAGTTGCGGTCTTTGTCGAGAGTGAATTGGATCTTGCCGTCTGGTCCGACTTTAATTTTGTCGCCGGCGTCTGAGGCATTTAGCACTCCACCGTCGGTTGTTCTCAAGATTGTGCCTTCTTCTGTTCTAACTACATCGACTTTGCCTGTGGCATCGCGATGTATTCGGCCTTTGGCGGTGCTCTCAACTTGATTGGCTTTGCTTGGGTCTTGTAAGTCGTAGGCGGCGAATAGTTTGTTCCAATCACTGGTCGAAAGTTTTGTTTCAGCGGTGCTAAGACTAGCACCTACTTTTTTGTCTTCTACTAAAGGCTTATCGGTCTTAAAGACGAAGTCGCCAATTCCTGTTTCAACTGTAGTGGCTTTACAGAGTTCATTTTTGGCATCGGTTTTGCAGTTCTCTTTGAGGAAGCTGCTGATGTCAACTTTGTCGGTTGATACTGGTTTAGTTTTGTCGCCAATAGTAAGTGTGGGCAGTAATGCTGCTGCGTCGGTGAGAAGTGAGGAGGCTTTGTCGATTCCGCTCGATATATAGGCTGCCATACTTTCGTCGCTGGCTTTGCTTGCCGCTTTCTGTTCAGGCTTATGCTCTGGCTTTTTGCTGGCTTCAAGGGAGAGAAGCAGGCGGCTCTGTTGAGCGTCAACGCCATGCTCTTGAGGCTTGTCGCCTTCCTTAGTAACGTCTTTTTTGGGGGGTACGTCTAAAGGCACTTTGGACTCCGGTGGATCGTAGAAAAAGACAACTGGTAACTTCGACTCTTGTGTATATGCGGCAGCCGTAATTTCTGGATAGGGAAAAAACACATTTAATCTTTTAATTGCCATTTATACTGAGTTTATGGAAAGCAAAGCAAAAGCGCAGCAGTATATAGTTGACGGCCGCTATTGGCACGAGCTTTCGGATGGGCGCGTCCAATGCGACTTGTGCCCGCGCTTTTGTCAGCTAAAAGAAGGCGACCGCGGTTTTTGCTTTGTCAGGCAAAATTTGCAAGGTTCAGTCAAGCTCACGACCTATGGGCGCAGTACCGGCTTTTGTATTGATCCAATTGAAAAAAAGCCACTTAATCATTTTCTTCCGGGCTCAAGTGTGCTGTCTTTCGGTACCGCCGGGTGCAACTTGGGTTGCCAGTTCTGTCAAAACTGGTCAATTAGTAAGTCTCGCGAGATTGAACTCTTAAGTGAGAAAGCTAGCCCTGAGCAGATTGCTTTAGCTGCTCAGGAGCTTGGTTGTGCCTCTGTGGCTTTTACTTATAATGATCCAGTTATTTGGGCTGAGTATGCCATAGATACGGCCAAAGCCTGCCGCCAGCTGGGCATTAAGGCGGTGGCCGTGACTGCTGGATATATTACTCCGCAGGCTAGACCTGAGTTTTACTCGGTGATGGACGCAGCCAATGTTGACCTTAAGGCCTTTACTGAAGTTTTCTACAAGAGGCTTACTCTTTCTCATCTTGAACCTGTGCTCGATACGCTCAAATGGCTAAAGCATGAAAGTAATGTCTGGTTTGAGATTACTAATTTGGTAATCCCTCATGAGAATGATTCAGAGGGAGAGTTTCAGGCCATGTGTCAGTGGATTCTCAATAATCTCGGAACGGATGTGCCTTTGCATTTCACTGCATTTCACCCCGATTTTCGCTTGGACCAGCGACCTCCTACCCCGCCGGCGACTCTTCTGCGAGCTCGCAAAATTGCCATGGATTTGGGCTTGCAGTATGTATATGTAGGCAATGTCGATGATGTCAGGCACCAGAGCACCTACTGTCCGTCGTGTCAGGCACTGTTGGTTGAGCGCAACTGGTATGAGATTGGAAAATACAATATAGAAGGGCCGTTGGGGGCTTGCTCCAGTTGTGGCTATGCTATTGCTGGGGTTTTCGCTGCCGCCAAGGGAAGCTGGGGGCGCAAGCGTATGCCTGTTAGTATTAGTGATTGGCAGGAAGAGCAGTAGATAAACTTACGTACGGACTTTCGATTGTGAGACTAGGAAACAAATTTAGCTTAAAGCCAATCTACAGGCGGCAAAGACAGCTTTTAAAACTAACTATTTTTGCCTTTGTTACTGCCAGCCTGGCGCTCTCGGCCAGTCTTGTTGGTGTTAATGGCTTAAGGGCTGAGGGCCTAGACACTCATGGTTCAGATACTCACAGCCTGGACAGTCACAGTTCTGATCTCCGGGCTCACTCAGTCGCTGGCACCTTGCGCAATGTTGAATTTTTGCCAAAGGTCTGCAGTTCTCGCCCTCCGGCTCGGCCGCGCAAGTTCTTGCGGCGTAGAAATCTACAGACTCAAGTCGAGCGCGATGAAAAGTATCTACAGCTGCTAGTGGTTTCAATTGGATTTGTAGGAATGTTGATTATCATTCTTGTTTTGCGTAGTATGCCCCCTGCTAAAAAATCGGTTTGAGGCTTAAGATAGCGGTATGCGAGTAGGGATGGTATGCCCATGGAAATGGAACCGATTGAGAGAATTTTGCTTTTTATACTCGGGGCTATCTTTGTAGGTGGCGGTGGAATCTTCACAGTTCAGTCTTTTGAGGATGCAAAGAACGTATTTGAGGCCCTGCTATTCTCCCTAATGCTGGTGGCCGCAGGCCTTTGCTTTGTAATCTGGTCTATTTATGGGCCGCCTGGCTGATTTTTCACGAAAATTCTTTGTATTGAACTCTTTGATAGGTGATACTGCGGCGAAAGGTTAAATCAATCAAGGGTTTGCTTTGGCTTGTCGTAGTAAACTTTTGTCAGTTATTGCCGGTTAAAAGGGTTAGATTCTGCCATGCACAAAGTTTCACGCAAAAGTTCTTTCATATTGCTCAGCCTAGTTGTTGCGCTTGCTTCTGCTGGTGTCACCAGTGGTGCCTATGCCAAGAAGGCTAAATCTGGTGAAGCTGGTCCTGATGCCCAGGCTCTCAACGCTGGTCGTTCTGGTAGCTGGACTACAGCAGCTCAAGGCAAGAATGAACTATCAGTGGAAACTTTGCGCAAAATTGTTGCTGATAAGCCCAATGACGCTGTTTCTCATAATGACTTGGGCTGGGCCTTGCGCCTAAACAACGATTTGAAAAGTGCTGAAGTTGAACTGCGCAAGGCGGTTGAACTTGACCCTAAAATGCATCAAGCCCATTCAAACTTAAGTGTTGTCTACTTTGAGCAAGGCAAGATGCAGCCAGCCCTTGATCAAGCGCAACAAGCTGTCAATCTTGACCAGAGCCAGCCTATTTATCACGTTGTTTTAGGCAATGCCTTGTCTGGAGTTGGTGATAACAAGAGGGCTGTTGAAGAGTACAAATTGGCAATCAGTCAAAAGCCAAACTATGAAAATGCCTACTACAATCTTGGGCGCGTTCTAGAAGCCACTGGTGAAAAAACAGAGGCCGGTAAAGTCTTGGCTGAGGCATTGCGCCTAGATCCTGAAGACGATCGCGTTATGAAAATTCTTGACCGCATCGTTAAATAGCTTTTTCTGGCAGAGCATCAAAAGCTGACTTTATCGGCTTGCCATCAAACTCTTTTGGAATCGGTACGTCTAGCAGCCACAGGGCTGTTGCGGAGGTATCGTATGTGGTGACTGTTTCTGTGATTTTAAAACCGTGCTTGACGCCATCACCCCAGACGATCCAGGGAATTGTCATATCTTCTGGCGAGCGCGAACCATGGGTTTTGTCGTGACCACCGTGATCGGCAGTAAGAATTACCACTGAGTTCTTTTGAATGCCAGCTTTTTCGATTGCTTTCATGACCGTGTCAAGTGCTGTATCTGAATCGGCTAGAGCTTGTTGCTGTTCCTTCGAGCCCCAGCCATATTGGTGACCGGCTCCATCTGGGTCGGCAAAATGAATGAAGCAGAGATTGGGTCTGCGCTGCTCAATATATTGAGCGGCGCAAGCTGCTACTGCTTTAGATTCGTAAGATGGCAAAGAGAATCTATTGACTGTATGGGCTTGATAGAGGTGAATGAACTTAGGTTTGCCTACAAACATAGCTGTGGTCAAGTTTTGCTTGGTTGCCAGGGCGAAAATTGTGGGAACTTTTACCATGCCCTGATCTGGCTCCCAGTCATTCCACAGAGTATTGTGCTTCTCTGGGCCAACGCCGGTGAGCATTGAAGTATGCGAAGTCAGTGTAATGCTAGGAAAAATGGTCTGAGCCGTCCAGCTTGTTGCGCCATCGTCTGAGAGCTTAAAGACAGTGGGCATTTTGCTCTGCTTCATCACGCTTGGTTTGCCACCATCAAAGCTGACAATGAAGACATGGTCTGTGCGTCTCTCAGCTTGAGCGGGCTTGGCCAGTAGCAATAAATCTAAGCCGCTTAAGATCGTGGCCACAACCACTGTAGCTATAAATTTTGAGGCTAGTGAGCGACCTAAACTGGCTGGTCTAGTTTTAATTTGGGCGTGCATTACTTCAACTGATTCCTGTTTTTTTAATAGGTGTATATGCACCTATTTCTGAAAAGTGATTACTTGCTGCGTCTTTTATCCTGGTAATTCTAACTCGTCCCTTTTGGGATTTCCGATTTAATATTGCCGGCGGTATTCCCCATTGTGCACCTGTCCGGATTGAGAGAAATTAGGGGCATGCCAATTAGACCAAGTGATCCAGAATTGGGTGCCCCCGGCTTCACGGAGCTAGGCAACGCTTTTGTAGAGGCGGGCAAACAGGCTAGTGGCAATCTAGTGTCTGAGGCCCTTACTAGCGTGAAGGAAAATCTTGTGGCTCCAGCTGTCAATGCCGGGCTGCTTGAACCCGCCAACACACTGATTTCAGGAGTCAATGGCGCCTACAGTTTGGTTGCAGGCCAAGACTCTCATGCTAAAGACTCTCATAGTAAAGATTCCGGGTTAGTTGGCAAATTTGAGCATATGCAAGTGGCGCCGGCCGAGTTTCTATCGGGTGGCTGGTTGGTGCAGACTGTCTCCGGTGGGCTTGGTTCGCTAGTGCCTTATATCATTGCTGGCAAAGCTGCCGGCTCTGCTTTGCGGGCTACAGGGTCGAGTTTGGCTGTAGAAGGGTTTGCTGCAAAGGCTATGCAAAGTAGCTCGACTGCTTCTGTGCTTGGCGCATTTGCCTATGACACCGTGCGCGAAGTGCGTCCGGGTGAGTCTAGGCTTGGCAATGGTCTGGCTGGAGCTGCTGGGTTCGGTGTGTTCGAGGCTGGAAATATGCTTGCCTCCCATAGTGGCCTGGCTGGACGTTTCCTTGCCCGAACGGCCACCGGTTTTGTTGGTGGTGGTGTGCAAACGTTGACTTCCATAGCCATTGCCGAAGGAAGATTGGCTGATACTGAGACATTAACTAAGGCTGCTGTTGGTGGCATGGTGATGAATCATGCCCTGCCGTTTGGGCAGCGCGCCATTACCCATGCCGCTGATCATATAAGTTTGGCAGTCGGTCGTGGTCTGCCGGTTGATCGACTGGTATCCAATAGTTTTAGTGCTGAAGCACAAGGTTCGTCCACATTTAAAACTATTCTGAGTGAAAATCCATGGGCACGGGTGCAAACTGATGCAACCCAGTCACTTGCCGTTGGACCTCGTCGTATTGAATTGAAATCTGGTGCTGACGCCGCCGAGCTTGGTCATGAACTAAAGCATTTAAGTCAGCATAAGTTGCCTTTGGCTCTTGAGCAGCAGTTCAAGGCGGCGGCCGAGAGTTTAAAGGATGGCAATAGAGATGTCGCTTGGCAGAAGTATAGAGAGACCAGATTAGGTCAGGAGATTGAGGCGCGCGGCAGCGAAGCGGCAATTCGTGGCGAACTAGCTAACAGCAAATTAGCTAACAGTAAATTGAATAGCGACCAATTGCCGGGAGTTAAACCAGGTGCAAGCTCAAGTCGGTCTGCGCTAGAGACTCTTGCTGCGTTAATTCCTAATCTTAAGGTTGGTAATCTAACTTATGAGCAGCATTGGGCCTTAGAGTTCAAACAGTTCGAGCAAAGCCAGGGGCAGTTTCGACCCAATCGAAATTTTCATGATCATAGTGAGCAAGATCATCATAAAGATCATACAGAACATAGTGATCATGCCGAGCCTAAACCGATTAGTGATTTATCTCCAGAGGCAGAGTCTGCTTATCAGCGCGAGCTGGGTACTCATCTAGTCAAAACACTGCAAGATCAACAGCATATAGGTGTCTTCGCTGGTGGAGCTGTGCGCGACTTGCTCATGCGCAAGACACCAAAAGACTATGACATCGCTACTTCTGCCACTCCTGACCAGGTAGAAAGACTCTTTATAGATCAAGGCTACAAAGTAATTCCTGTGGGCAAGGCTTTTGGTGTGATCAATGTAGTCGTCAACGGACGAGAATTTGAAATTGCTACTCTGCGCTCAGAGAGCACTTATTCTGATGGCCGCAGGCCTGACGGTGTGCAGTTTGTCAGCTCTCTTTCGGCAGATGCGGCCCGTCGTGATTTGACTATCAATGCTATGTTTCAAGATCCCGTTACTGGAGTAATCTACGATTTTCACGGAGGACAACATGATCTTTCCCGTCGGCTAATTCGTTCTGTCGGCGACCCGGCAGAACGCTTTGCTGAAGATAAATTGCGCATGCTGCGTGTGCCGCGCTTCGCCTCTAAGTACGAAGGCTTTAGTGTAGATCCTGCCACCATGGCTGCGCTCAAAGCTAACTCGATTGGTATTCATGCTGTTTCTAGTGAGCGTGTACGCGATGAAATCAAAGGTATGCTGACGTCTTCTAACCCTGTCCGCGGCATGCAGATTATGATGGATTCTGGCTTGATGAAACAAGTTTTGCCGGAAGTATATAAACTGAAAGGGCCAAAAGGTAGGCAAGATCCAATATGGCACCCCGAAGGAACAGTCTGGACTCATACCAAATTGGTCTTGAAGAATCTCACTGGCGGCAATTTTGAGCGCATGATGGGCGGGCTTTTGCACGATGTTGGCAAACCAGCTACGCAAAAACTCTGGCCTGATGGTGGCATCTCTAACCACGGTCATGATGCTAAAGGTGCCGAGATTACTCAAGAGATAGCACGCAGGCTAAAGCTCTCTTCTAATCAACAAGATCGTATTTCAGAATTGGTGCGCTTGCACATGGCTATGCATGAAGTCACTGTGATGCGCCCAGGCAAGCTCACGGCAATACTCGAGCGTCCTGATGTAATGGACCTTATTGAAATTCAACACGCTGATGCTACTGGTACCAAGCGCCCTGATCTGGATAAGTCGCATAAAGAATTTCTCTTGCAAAAGCTAGAGGAACTAAAAGAATCAGGCAAGTTGGGCGAGAAGCCAATTGTCAATGGTCATATGCTATTGGCTATGAATATCAAACCAGGGCCGCATTTTAAAGCCGTAATTGAAGCTGCCCGCGAAGCTCAACGCGAGGGCGACTTCACTAATCAAGAAGGGGCTCAGCGCTGGCTCAATGAGAATAGTGCGGCAATTGTCGAGGCTCAGCGAGCAAAGTAGAAGTGAATTAAATATGCTATTTGAGACTAGAAGTTTGCATTTGCTAGAAGAAGCTGTCAATAAAATGCAGGAGGGTTTTGACGATCTTCCAACGTTTGAAGCTGAAGTTGACGTCGACAAATTGCGTGCTGTCATGCTTGACCTAGCTAGGCGTTTACAAGATAACTACCCCTATCAGCATCCGCTCTATGCTGGCCAAATGCTCAAGCCGCCTCATTCTATTGCACGGTTGGCTTACATGCTTACGCTCTGGTTCAACCCCAACAATCACGCTTTAGATGGTGGTCGAGCGACTTCAAATTTAGAAAAGGAAGCCGTGGCAAACATTGCTGCGATGTTTGGTTTTGAGCAGCATCTTGGACATTTGTGTGGTGGTGGCACCATGGCTAATTTAGAGGCTCTCTGGGTGGCTGGAAGTTTGTACCATGGCAAGATAATTGTTGCATCCGAGCAGGCTCATTATACTCATAGTCGCATCAGCGCAGTCTTGGGTCTGCAATTCGCTAAAGTTGCAGTCAGTGCCAGTGGTCGCATGGACATAGCAGCGCTTGAAGAACGCCTGATTCAGGGCAATGTTGGAACGGTTGTGGTGACAGCAGGAACCACTTCTACAGGCTCTGTTGATTCGCTTAAAGAGGTTCTGAAGTTACGTGAGAAATATCAGTTTCGCATACATGTTGATGCCGCTTATGGTGGCTACTTCATTTTGGCTGGAAATTTAGATGAGGCTGTAGCTGAAACATATGCTTTGATAAAAGAAGCTGATTCTGTAGTAATCGATCCTCACAAACACGGCTACCAACCCTACGGATGCGGCTGTGTCTTGTTCAAAGATCCTGCGGTTGGCGCTCTGTATAAGCACGATTCACCCTATACTTATTTTAGTTCGGCTGAGCTGCATCTCGGTGAAATTAGTCTTGAATGTTCTCGGCCTGGTGCATCCGCTGCCGCTCTTTGGGCCACTCAGCAAATGTTTCCTTTGGAGAAAATGGGGCAATTTGCAACTAATATTGAAAAGTGCAGACAAGCAGCATTGCAAATGTATGACAAACTGAAATCTATAACTGAGTCTAATTCCCAATCTCATTCTAATTCTCATTCGAGTGGCGGCTTCTTCCTGCCGCTTAAACCTGATTTAGATATTCTGATTTATGCACCGATACCCGCCATCAGTAAGCTAGATTCGAAAGCCCCGAATGAAACAAAGAGAATTAAGGCTCCTAAGGCCAGTGAAGTCTCGGCCTTATCTCGACGAGTGTTTAACTGTGCTGCCGCTCATAATTTACATCTGGCACTTGCCACTTTGCCTAGCTCACTGCTAGAAGAGAACATGAACCTAGACTGGGATCAGGATTCGGTTACGGTTCTGCGTTCTTGTTTTATAAAACATGAGCATAGTGATTGGATTGATTCTATAGCTGAGATTTTAGTGCAGGCTACTGAGCAAGCACAGCTAGAAATGAGTGCTGTTGGTGGCTGAAATTGGAGTTAAATTGGACCATCAATTAGGGGCTGAATTGCCAGCGGAAGTCATCGCGCAAACCAAGGCTTTGCCACTTAAGCCAAGTTTTGTAACTCTAATTGGCAAGTACGTTAAACTCGTACCGATTGATTTGCAGCGTGACAACGAAGCTTTGTTCGCTATTTCTAATGGTACTCCTTCTGAGCTTGGTGACCGACGAATAGATAGTTATGATGCTGATAGTCTGATCTGGCGCTATATGTCGGCGGGACCTTTTGCCACTAGCTGCAAACTGGCTGCTTTTCTCTTTGCCCAAGAGAAGGCCGAAAATGGACTCTGCTTTTGTGTTTTTGATTTAGCTACAGATAAGCAGATTGGTGTAGTGAACTACCTCAATAATTTTCCAGCTCATTTAAAAATTGAATTAGGTAACATTTGGTACAGCCCCATAGCACAGCGTACCAAAGCCAATTTAGAGTCGACCTTTTTGCTTTTGCAGCATGGGTTCGCTTTAGGATATAGACGAATTGAGTGGAAGTGCGACGCTCTTAATTTTCGTTCGCGCAAAGCGGCTTTGCGGATGGGCTTTAAGTTTGAAGGAATTCAAGAAAGTCATTTCATAATAAAGGGGCGCAACCGAGATACAGCTTGGTATCGCATTCTCGACTGTGAGTGGCCAGAGGTAGAGAAATTGCTGCAGGAGCTTTTGGAGAAAGATCAATGAGCAGCGCTGATGATCATATTCTCAATGCAGTTCCCCTAAACGAGCGCCGCGGGCCAGTCACCATGACTCTTCTGTGGATTACTATGGTGACAGCTTTTCCTACGGTCTTGATTGGTTTTCAATGGTACAAACAAGGAATTACTCTGGGTCAAGTTTTATCTTGTTCGATATTGAGCTGCGTTTTTCTTCTAGTTTATTCTGTGCCAGCTGCCTGGCTCGGTGTGCGTAGCGGTCTCACCTATTCAGTCTTGACCAGGCAGACTTTTGGACGCTATGGCACCTGGCTGGTTTCGCTTCATGCCATTTGGCTGATGTCCGCTTGGTATGCCATCGATGCAGTGTTGTGTGCTGATGCTCTAAAGGGCTTGTTTCATATCAATTGGCCGGTGCCGTTATTTGCCGCTTGCTTATCGATGCTTATGGCCGTCAATAATTTCTTTGGCTTTCAAGGGGTGGCCAATTTCGCTCGATATTTTGCCGCACCGCTTTTGGTGCTTTGGGTGGGCTATACATTCTGTAAAGTGCTTCCCACTGTGCCTCTGGAGGTGCTAACAGCATCTGCAGTGCCTGGTCATGCTCCGGTATCTTTTATGACGGCAATGACTCTCGTTTCTAGCTTTGTCATAGGCTTTGCTGTTTGGGGCAATGAACCAGACTATTGGCGCTACAGCAAACCCAACAAGAAGTTTGTTATCTTTTCGTTGATTGCCGCTTTGCTTGTGGGGGAGATAATTTTTCCTGCTACCGGTTGGATGGTGGCAAGACTTTCTGGTATCAGCGATTACATTGCCGCTACAAATTATATGAATGTCTATTCGTTCGGCGGAGTGGCTCTGGTCGCAGCTCTTGTATTAATTGCTAACTATTGCGCCGCCAATGATTCCAACATGTACGGCATGATAAATGCTCTAGAAAATCTCAAGAAGCTGCCGCATAAAGTTGCCGTCATTATTTTTGCTGGGGCTTCCTCCGCTTTTGCTGCGTGGCTTGCTCATGAAGGCTCAAGCCGTTCGCTAGAGTCAATTGCATCGCTTAATTGCGTAATTATTCCGGTTATGACGGTAATTATGATTATTGAAGAATTTGTAATTAAGCCGCGTTTTAACTTGCCCGACAATAGTTCTGTGGTCGTGCCAATGAATGAGCTACCTAATATTCGCTGGCCCGCCTTTATTGCTTCACACCTTGGACTGGCGGTGGGGATTTGCAGCGCCGGAGTCATACCCGGCCTAGAGTGGTTGTGTCTTGGTATCTGTTCTGTGCAGTCTTGGCTGGTTGCTGCTATGGTGTACTATGCGATGCGTGTGGTAGAAATTAAGTTGGAAATTAAGAGAGAAGGAGCTGTAGCAGGTACTTAATATGAGTTTTATTCTTGCTTTCATTCCCGCTGTAATAGCACTCATTCTTGGCGTTCCCGTCTTCAATGACGCTATGAGTAGCTCTAAGTGGCCCGTCGCCAACGCAGTAGTTGTGAAGAATGACATGAAAGTCGGCAGAACTGCTGCTTTTCAAGTGGGCGCGAAGAAATACAGTACTAGCTTTGAGACCGCCTTAGAGCTGACTTCTTGGCGCTATGGTGCAGAATTCAGCCTAGGCCATCAGGTCAATATCTATAACGGTATTGATCCTGAACTTGGTAAGAACATTAGAGTTTCATATAATCCAGCAAACCCAAGTGAAGCTGTAGTCGAGCCTGGTTTTAGTATTCCAGTGTGCATCTATTTGATTTGTACTTGCTTGATTCTATTTGTCAGGTTCATTTTTCCTGCTAGTTATAGGGATTAATAGAAGCTAGATATTCGTGCCGGTTCAAAGACGGCAACATAGTCAGTGAACGCAAAGGCACTCAGTATTTCGAGTGCCTTTGCGTTTTATTCTTTTTGAATCTAAACAGCTTTTACAGCTTCATTATTTACTCGCTTAATGTCGGTGGCACCGTGACCCTTGAAAACGTCCTCGGCGCGCTTGAGATCATCGTTACTTTCGCTGTGAGCGGCGATAAGCACATTGCCTTCTCTCAATTTCCCTTCGAACATTTTTGCCTCATATTCTGGAATTCCCATTCCGATAAGAGCACCAGTCAGGCCACCAAGGGTTGCGCCGACGCCCACACCGCTAAGTGTAGCCATAATCGGACCAGCCGCAATAAATGGTCCTACACCTGGAATCGCCAGTGCGCCAATACCGGCGAGAAGGCCTAATGTTCCTCCGATGATGCCGCCAGTAGTGGCACCAGCTGCAGCGCCTTCGGGCGCTTTCGTCGAATTGTCGTGAGCGAAGTCTTTTGTACCTTGTTTATCTGGGAACAACACTGACAGCCCGCTGTTTGGAAAACCAACAGCTTGCAAGGCGCTGACCAGGCTTTCTGCGTCTTCACGAGTCTTGACTAACCCAATTACTGATTGTGACATTATCTTTTCTCCTAAATTTGTGCATTTTTTTTATTGAGTGGTCGTCTTAGTGAGGTTTAGCGGCAACACTCAGTTGAGTCTTGATGCCTTTGACGCCGGAGCAGCTTTTAACCAACTCTTCAATGCGTTCCTTTTCTACGACGCTGTTCACAGGTCCGCGAAGAACTGCGAAGTTACTGTCTGACACTAGAATTTTGATATTCTTAGCGTCCATAGAAAGGTCTTTCTGTTTCATAATTACTTTGCGGATATTGGCAAGAATTTTGATCTGTTCTTTGCCGTTACCTTGCTTGTCTGCCACTACAGCATTTTCTTCCAAGGCGCCGATATTCTGTTTTGTGTTATCTGCTTTAACTGCTTTTGCTTGTGCTGTATTAACGCTAATCAGCAGTAGCGCACAAGCGCCAGCACATGCCAACAAACTTCTCATTTGCATTCACCTACTTCTTACGATTTTGAAATCAGAACTCGTCAGAAACAACTGATGCTCAATCTTGGTTTTCTTCCAGACACCTCTATGGGGAGAAAGTTCCAATTGATTACAAATCGCTGGTTCTTGTCGTGCATGTGCAACAAGGGTTGTACTTCATTGTGAATTCGGGGTTGATTTAGACTGCTGTTTGTAGCTCAAGTAGTTTTAGAAGCTGTTCTGTTCGCTCCCAGAGTGCTTGACGACTGACGAGATCTTTTATAAGTCTATTGTCAATTGATTTGTATCCAAGGCGGGCGCCTAGCAACGCTCCAGCCACTGCTGCATTTGAATCGGCATCGCCACCTTCTTCAATAACTGAGCGAATACCTGCTTCAAATGACTGACAATTTATGATGGACCAGAAGCCGGCAGCGGTTGCTGGGTTCAGGCCTTCGTCAAGCTGAAGAGCTGCGATAGACTTGCTCTGGGCTAGCTCAAAGCAATGAACCACTCGACTATCGATTTTTTCTACGTGAGGCGTAATCTCTTCGATTAGCTCGTCGAAATTGTTTTGGCCGCGCACCAAATGCGATACTGCCAACGATACAGCAACGCATGAGGCGGCGCAGCGTGGGTCAAAGTGTGTGATTTTGCAAACGGCCTCTGCATTCTGGCAAACCGCCAGATCATTTTCTAGTTGCCAAAGGCCTAGAACTGAAGTGCGCATTACGGCACCGTTTGCTGCCAGGTCGCGACCAGTATCTTCCCACACTTTCCGCGCAGCGCCTTGTGGGTCTTGTAAGAAATTTTCTTGATTCAGAACATGCCAAACTGTTTGCCCTAAGCCCATTCCTCCGTTCTTTGCCCAGTTGAAAATGCGTTGAGCAATGTCAAGGATGTCGATTTGACCTATGCTCAGTATGCTGTCCATGATGCACAGCATTTGATCTGTGTCATCCGTCCATTGGCCTTGCTTCCAGCGTTCTCGATGATTGTCTTGAATGATTTGTGAGTAGTGAGAGAGACCTGATGGGTAGATAAACTGCACTTTTTTCTTAGAGAGAAATTCTGTACCTAGACCGAGCGCGTCACCTATGGCTTGACCGAAAATAGCACCGCGAATTCTATCAATACGGGTTTCGTGATCATTCATGGCAGTTCCCTCCCCCTTTTTGATCGGCGCGAAGGTTCATGATTTGATGCTACTTGCGCTTTGGGGGAAAGATCAAGACACTGTCCCACATACCATAGCGCTCTTGCACATCGTTGCCAAGGCGTGTTACCTCGGTTCCAGCTATTAGCGGAGTCTTCTTGGTGGATATCGCAGTGGGCTTGTCTAGATGTTTTGCATAGTAAGTAAGATCATCAGCTGGTGTGGCCGCTGACTGTTCCATAGTAGTGGTGATTGCTACTTTTTGACTGCGCAGAATGTCTGCTGTCGATCTGTAAGCACCAGATGTAGTATCTGCTCCGTGCATCATGCCGGACCAATATACGACTTTGTTGTCTTTATTGCTGTCGAGAATCTGTTTTATCTGCTTAGCCATAAAGTTGTCTCGTTCTTGAGCTGCTGCGGCGTTAACGTCGCCTGTGCCATTGTCGATTCCAATCACTTTCATACCAGAGCTGCGCGCATTGTCCATCATTTTGCCGAAGTCATTGGTCTGATAAGCCTCAGGCAGATCTTTGAGATCGCGAGATTTATTGTATTTATCCAGCTGACTCTGGGGAATTTCCACGGCGAGATGTGTCGCTCCTGCTGCTCTCAGGTCTTTCATCGCTTCGGCACCGAACTTGTGCATCGGGCCATCGAGAGAATGTTGCTCTCCGATCATGAGCACGCGACTTTTGCGCATGGCATCGCTCAAGTGTTTGGTCGGGTCTTCGCCGGCTTTATAGATTTCATCAAGGTAGGGTTTTGCCTTGAGTTTTTCTTTGTCTTCGAAGTTTTCTCGATATTTTCTGAAGGCTTCGAGGTTTTGAGTAGGGCTTAACTCTTTGTGATTAGGATTGTCCTTGAGGTACACTCCAGCGAGGCTGCCACTGTTGTGGAAGTCAATGAAAGCCTTGCGTTGAGTCGGATCGCTTAGATGTTTGAGCAGCTTCTCGTCATTCATTTGTTCAATTGAGAGCGCCTTAGTGAAACCGTCTTGCTTGAGCAGTTTGTGAGCTGACTGGGCAGCTTCAAGTTTTCCTGGCTTCATCAGGTTGGCTAGTTGGTCAAGCTTTTTGTTTTGCTCAGCAAATGTAGGCTCGTCTGGCCGCAGGCCGTGACCGACCCATTCGGCCTTTTTGCCCATTTGTTCTAGGGCAGCAAAAGTCTCTTTGACACGCTCTGTGCCGTACTTGCCCATCATTTGTCTAAATGCTTGGTTGCGATAAGAGTCAGGGGCGAACAAGCCACCGAGCGGTCTTTCTACAACATTGCCGTTTTCGCCGGTCATGTCAAAAAAACGTCTCTCAAACTCTGGATCTTTCTTGAAAACCCCAACCAAATCTGGCTCTTTCTCTTTGGGCACACCCAAGGTAAAAGCGCCGTTCCTGTTCCTTTCGGCTGTCTGGCTTGGCGCCGTGCGCTCCTGACTTTCGGCAGTTAATGCTTGCCGTGCGCTGTCGCCAGCACCCCGGTCGAGTGACTTGTCTTGAGCCTGTTCTGGTGAGTCGTTCTTAGGGTTTGCCATGGATAAAAAACACAGAATTAGACAAATAGATTGAGTGGGGGATCAGCCATTATATGGTTATTTACCCATTTACAGGTGCTTCTACTTGGCGATTTCGGACATCCGGAAGTTCTTCCAGCAAATCACCTGAATTAGATTCAGGGCAAATCCGCTACTGACTGCTCCGTGCCTGCTTTATGTTCTTTGTATAGAGCTGGAGTGACATTGATATGGACATGCAAGATATGGACATGCAAGATACAGCAGTGGTGACGGGCCTCCCAGGAACAGTGCGTGTTAATATGTTGGCTAATTTAGAGGCCTTGCTCAATGTTATAGCCAATTCTTTCGAGCTAACACTAATGGCTTTTGGCTTGGTTCTTGCCTTGGCTGGACTGTTTACTTACCAACGCTATATTTGTCGCGATCCGATAGCCATCTACAATGCTGCTCGGAAAGCCCACGTAGGTGCGTTTCTGATCAAGTTTGGCTTGCTCGTCCCCAGCATAGTTTCTTGGCTTGTAGCGGTGGCCCGTGATGCCGTACTTTTCAATTAACCTAAGACAGGAGCAGCTCGAAATTTTTCACTTTCATATAAGGCAACGTCTTCTCCGTGCTTTGGCAAGAAGAAACTAATAATTGCTCCGAGGAAATACACACTAGAGAACAATATAGCTGCGCTGGCGTATGAGCCGTTGAGACAAGCAATTATTTGTCCACCAAGCAGGGCTGCCATGGCCGCAAATATGCGACCGGCTGTGATACTAGTAGTGACACCAGTGCAGCGTACTTTTGCCTCATATAGCTCAGGTACGTATATAAATAGCAAAGCAAAAAGACCTTGGGCGAAAAATCCGAGAAAGAAGCTGACACTCAAAAGTAGCAGCCCATATTCTTTGATGGTGCCAAACAAAATCAGGCCGCAAAGAAGTGCACCGCAGTTAGCTAGGCGAAAACTTTTGGCTCGGCCAATTTTCTCAACGAGTAAGCCTGCGCCCAGTGCTCCAATTAGACCACCTACATTGAGAGCGACAGCCGTGACACTTCGCTCAACGATTGCCTCTCCACCAACCATCTGTGTTACCCAGGCGGGAAGCCAGGCTAGAACGGCCCAGTATCCAACAATTGCAGGAGTGGAAAGGCCTATTGCTGCCATAGTCTTGGCTAGGTTTTTTCGCGAGAAAATCTGAGGCAGGGTAAAGGGTTCACGGATGACTTTCACTCCGCAGGCGGTTGCTATTTCTCTTCCTATGCGCTTGGCCTGTTGAACTTGCTCAAAGTGCTCTGGTTCTTTTAATTTGGTGCGGAAGTAGAGAGTGACCAAAGCTGGTGTTACTCCTAATAAAAAGAGATAGCGCCAACCAAGGTGACCAAGGTAGAGATTGGCAATGGCCGCCAGCAGATAGCCTGCAGCAAATGAACTGGCAATAAATGATGCTGCATGAAGGCGAGAGCGGCCTTTGAAGGTTTCCGCCACTAAAACGGCACCTAGGCCAATCTCGCCGCCTATGCCGAAGCCCACGAGAAAACGGTAGAAGGCCAGCTCGACCCAGTTGTGACTAAGGGCGCAAAGACCGCTGGCGGCAGCATATATGAGAATTGTGGCTAGCATAATTTTGGAGCGACCAAAGTAGTCGGCCAGTATGCCGCAGGTGATGCCACCCACTACCCAGCCGGTTATGAAAATTGCTAGTACTGTTGCCCCGACTGGCGCCACTGCGCTGTGGGCGCTTGAGCCGATTAGCTCAGAGAGGCATTGATACATCACTAGTACATAAATTGAGGCATCCATGCCGTCGAACATTTCTCCCAGCCATGTGGCAGCTAGAACCTGCCAGTTGAATTGGGGTTTGGCCGCTTTTTCTCCTAAATTTGCTTCTAGTTTTGCGTCTAAGCGCGCAGCCATGATGTTGTGTACATTGCTTGTACGTCGCTGTTGTCTAAGTCGTGCTCTGAGCTTTGTGCGCATAGGCTAATTCCCTTAATTCTTCATTGCTTTTTACTGTTTGATTGGCAACGGTTAGCCCTTGACCATAGCTGCATGTTAGTGAGCCGCTGTGTCAGAACTGTGGTCAATGGGTGGGAAGAATACTAGTGTGGTGAAGGTTGGCAGAATGCGCAAACCCGGCAAAATTGCAATTTGGCCTGGTGTTATGATCGTTTCATGGTCGGTTTTTGAAAGGTTGATTTGGAAAGTAAAACTAAACGAGATGCCTATGAAGTTATTGAGCAGGCTTGGTTAAAGCTTCGAAGTGGCAAGTACTTCAGCGGACAGGGCGTCGGCGAAGTCTTTTATGAAACTGAGTCTGATATTGCTCCGGTTAAATTTGGCGTAGCAGTTGAGTTTCGCCAACCAGTTGAGCTATCTGTCGACATTTCTAATAGCACTCCACCAGCTCGTGACTTTAACGCTAAGCTTCTGCCTAATAGTCTCTTAGTTCGACAAGCGGGAGAATCGGCTAGCAATCTATATTCTCCTAAGCGCATTAGCTTTGACAAACGCTTCACTGCGGCAACCTACACTAGCTTTCTTGACCTCTGGTACTTTCTGGCAGGGCGCGATGACGAGGAGGGCCTCTATCGCGGCCGCCATCGTTTTTTGCTTGAAGACGAAAAGAAAACAGCCCATCTACAGATAGTCCAAGCTTTGAGAGAAAAATTTGACTGGAGTGATGATCGATATTTTTGGCTGGTTGGCTCAAATATCTATAAGAGCGAGCAGTTTCTTGTGATCGACAAAAGCGACTATGCTTTAGTTGGCTTTGCCCAGCGCACTTTTGTGGATAAGCTTCCTGGCTGGTTAAAGCTTGTGCCGACCAATCCTTTTCAGAAGAAAGGTCCTTTTTTTGAGAGCGAGACTTATTATTCATGCTATTTGGCCTTGCCAGCGCATCAGTTAAAGGGATAGGCAGGCAATATGAACGCCCAAGATATTTTAGAGAAATCATTTGCTGTTGTTCGCGATCTAGATACTTTTGTCTTGCATGGAAATTGGGTTAGCGATTGGCATTCGCTGACAAATACAAAGTTGCATCAGTCGAGCAGCAAATCGTTTCAACTTTCATATCGTAAGCCCAATGAAATTGTTCTGGTTTTTCACGACAGTGACGTCAAGTTTAAATTTGTTGGCAGTTCGATTTTCATTAAAGGGCCTGAGGATGAGCGCGCCAGATTTATAGGTGGTGATGGCTTGACGGCTTCTTTATCAGGTTTTCAGGCGTCCAGTATTCCTGATGAGTTATTTACTTTCATTCGCTTTTGTTTGAACCCTAAAGAAAATTGTCTTTGGTATATCAAACGCAATAGCTTCAGGCTGGTGCAAGTGAAAGAGCAAGCAAACAAGTTGTTTTTGGAAGGAGATCTTGGCTCTTCGGGTATTGTGCGCTTAACTGTTTCAAGCATCAGTTATTTTATTCATGCTGTAGAAATCACCAACCGACCTGTCAATTCTGAATTCTCTAGAGATATTTTGAATGTGGTTGTGAAAACCGCTGAAATCTTCCAGACCATTGCTAGCTTTGGCCAAGCAGAGAAGGCAGAGCTTGATTATGAGCTGTGTAAGCCTTCCTCGATACACGTGGAAACTGAGCTGAGTTTTTCTCGGGTTAGTCTTAATCCGAAGTTGAGCGATGCTGATTTTACGTTGTAAGTAACCGAAGTGGTATTGAGTGAACCTGAGAACGATTTCGATGACTAGCTTTCAACCTTCCAGTCACGAGGTATCCAGCCCAGGCCTTCGCAGGCACGGCATCCGCCTTCCTTCGTTTGATGTGCATGTAAGTGGCAGAAGGGGCAGTCGTTGGTATCGTCCGGTCGTTGGAAGTTTGTTGAATTTAGTTCGGGGTATTTGATTGCTGCTATGGCAATCACGTAGCATCGCATTGCTTCGTTTGTGATTACTATAGGATTGTTGCTCTCGCACTGATGGTCCCAGGGCTCTGTGTGAAGTAGCACTACCGTGAGATCGCTTTTCAGTGCCCAAGTGCGACCGAGATCCCTAATTATGGGCAGCCCGCCGGATTGTTCAGTTTCCTCCTTTAGCGAATTCATTGGAGGTGCGGTGCTTTTGCTATTGAGAATTGTCTGTCGTGTTTCTTCAATAAATGTGCTGATTTCGTCGTGACTATTGGTCATGTCATGCCTCTGTGTGCCTGTGTTTGGCTTATTCGATTTTTTTATGTATTCTCTTGATTCTCTTGTGAAATGTTCTTATCAGGCTTACTGAGTTCATCAATTAATTTGTCTGCTTCTTTTGTCTTGCCAAGGCGCATGTAGATTTTTACCAGATTGAAGGCGTATTGCCGTTGTCTGGCTTCGTCGATGATCTCATGAATGAAGCCAATTTCTAAAAGCCATTCAAGTAACGAAGCGGCGATATGATATTCCTTGCTGTCCGAGTAAAACACTGCCAATCGTTCTAAGAAAGGTACAAGCTCAGGGCTGGCGTGTCCGCTTAGTCGTTCTTTTAAATGCAGCAGCGCTCGCAGGAGCGGTTCCACTCCAGCTTTTATGTTGTTCTCTCGATAGTAGTCGACCAGTTCTTCTAAGCCAACACATGCTACCGAGACCAAGGCTGCTTCATCGCCAGTATCATCGGTAAGTTTTTGCCCGCGCCACTGATCGGCGGACATTGATTTTATTTTGCTCAATTTACTGCTCCAAACTGTTAATTCAGGCAGGTCTCGTTCGTCTGTTTTTACATGAAGTGGAGCGCCAAGGCTGGCTCCTTCACCGGCTTCTACCTCGAAGAGTTCTTCTTCTAGTATTTCAACGCACAGGTCTACGCATTCATTGCAAATGTAGACACTTGGTCCAGCAATCAGTTTTTTCACTTGCTCTTGGGTGTTGCCGCAGAAAGAACATTTGAGTCGGATTGGTTTTGATTTGGTCATGCTTTACCCATCTAGTTGAAACTAGTCTCAAAAAGCGACCAGCTTTATTAAAGGATAATGCCTTTCCCCTTAATAACGAAATTCCCTATTAAAGGTTCCTTTAATAAGGGCGCCCTTGGGCGATTGCCAGCTCAATGCCATGCGAAAAAGCTCTAAATGGTCGTAAAACCGTTATTTCTTGGCTTTCAAATCAATAACTGTTTGTTTGGTTATGGGAGTGCTGATGGCAAATCCAAGTCGCCCGCCAATGTCGATGACGCCGGCCACTTTGCCGTCTTTCTCAAATGTCGGGGCCCCCGAGACTCCCGGGCGAACGTGCATAGTCAGCACTTGTACGTCGCGAGTCGCGTCTTCTCCCGGCAATGGCGCCGGTGCTTGTTGCGCGTCTCCGCGTCTTTTTATTCCGTCGAAAGTACCTTCCGCCACGAAGAAGCCGCCAGAAGTGTACGCTTGGCCGATGGCCACCGCCGGAACGTTGGCTTGATCCATCTTGCTGTCGACTATTTCTAACGGCTTACAGAGTGTTCCTGTTTTGTCGCCCGTGGCAATTTCAATTAGGGCTAAGTCTTGGCTTTTGTCTACGGCAATTACTGTTGCATCAAAGCTTTCGCCGCTGTGAGTCACAGCTGTTCGCTTGTCGGGAATGCCGTTGACGTTGGGCACACCATTGACGACATGGTTGTCGGTTATGGCTAAGCAGCTGTTCGCTTCTTTTGCCACCATGAAGGCTGTGCCGCCCCAGTTCTCAGGAATAGATTGGCCATTCTTGTCTTTGTGGCCGTCCATTTTTAGTTGAACAATGCTCGGTCGCTTCTCTTTGTAGAGGGCGAGAATATCGATACCTGATGAGCTAGAGTCTGGCTGGCCAAAGTCTCTAAACTGGCAGCCTTGAGTGTTTCTTCCCACGTCCAAAGTTGGTAGTTCCGTTGGGCTTGGCTGAATTGGGCATTCAGTACCAAAAAAACTGCGCGCTTTGTCGCTATTTGAGTTTTTCGATGGGTCAGAAGCGTCCACGCCAAGACCTATATGCACGGGGGAACAATATAATGCCTCACCTGTTCGATTTCTCCGCCTCGGTATTTACGAAGTTTTCGAGTTGAATTGCTTAAATTTAGCGGTGTCGATCGCAATTCATAGTGCAGCTCTTGGCACTCCAAATTTTATCTATCTCAAATAGTGCGATAAACATGTTCTGGCAGATTTGCTTAATCTTTAAAAGCCCTTCAGGGCTTTGCTCTGGCCGGTTAGTGTTGTTGTAGATTAAGTCAACGTCTGAAATTAGATCGCGTGGTTTACATCGATCTTCTTTGTCTTAACTCGCTTTTTGTTTTAAGCGATCAAAGCACGTCGTATGTTTACCTCTCTGTTATTCCTCGTCTGCTAGTCTCCTATTAGAACGCACAAGCTAGTACGTGTCCAAGAGTAGACGAATCTATGTAGTGACAGCGATGGCGAGGATTACAGGATGACTTCACAGCGATTGCTCCATCCATCTGGTGGAGGTGCTCCCAATGCAGGAGCTAAGGCCGGTTTTGACCGCAGTACTTTTTCATCGGCATACTGGCTTTCTTATTTTGAGAATAACAAGAAGAATAAACAAGTATTTGTTTGGCCTCAGTATTTAGATATTCCATATTCTCTACGTGTCCCAGTTATCAAATCTTTGCAGCGTTTTCAAATTGGCGAAACTGGCGATGGCAACCATTTGCGCAAGTATGCAAAAACTTTGAACGACCCGCTCTATGAACAATGTATTGACCTCTTTGTTAAAGAAGAGAATGGTCACGCTCTTGTTTTGGCACGTATTATTGAATTGATGGATGGTTATTTAATTACGTGGCATTGGTCAGACTATGCCTTTGTTAACTTGCGCCATTTACTTGGCCTCAAGACCGAAGTTTTTATTATTTTGACCGCGGAGATTGTCGGTAAGTGCTTCTATAAAACCTGTGCTGATAGGCTTCCCGATCAATCACTACGCGATATTTTTTCATCGATAGTTCTTGATGAATTAGCTCATCTCAAGTTTCATTGGAGCTTCATGCGCAGAGAAATGCTGCCTATTTCTAAGCTAACTCGAAGAGCAATTTATTATTTCTGGAGCGCTGTCTTTCTTGCAATCTGTTGTGTATTTGTAATTGATCATGGCGAGACTCTGCGAGCCTTGGGTAAATCTCCTAGAAGCTTCTTAAGCGATTGTCTGAGCCTCTACAAGAGAGGGGCAATGCGTGCTCTGCTTGTTAACTAGAGGTGAGTCGACAACTTCTCGCTCTGCTCTTTATAGAGTTCGTGAATATTCAAGCGTCTTAGCTTGGGCGCCTTGATGCTCGTCACAAGCACCACAATTAGTGTCATGATTCCGCCAAAAACAACTGATGGCACTAGGCCCATAAACTTGGCTGTCACACCTGATTCAAATTCGCCGATTTCATTTGAAGAGCCAATGAACATGTTGTTGACTGCTGAGACACGGCCTTTCATTTCGTTTGGTGTTTGCAGTTGGAATATTGTACTGCGCACCCAGACGCTGATGCCGTCTAGGGCACCACTGATGACAAGAATTAAGAGTGATAGGTAAAGATTAGTAGAGAGGCCAAAGGCGATCATACAAGCACCAAAACCAGCCGCTGCCAGCATGAAAATTTTTCCTGAATTATGGGTGATTGGTCGGTGAGTTAAAACCAGTGCTGTGACCATGGCACCCAGTGAGGGCGCCGCTCTGAGCATGCCCAATACTTCTGGGCCACAGTGAAATATTTCTTTGGCGAATATCGGCAGCAACGCTACTGCCCCACCGAAGAGAACGGCAAATAAGTCAAGTGCCATAGCGCCCAGAATCACTTGATTCTTGAAGACAAAGTCAAGGCCTTCTTTGATATTGGCAAAGACGCTCTCAGACTTTTTCGGGGTGATCACTGTGCGTGACTTCACCTGCCAGAAGCTGATGAAGGCGGCTACAAGCATCACGGTTGAAACTAGGTAGGTGTAAGGCGCATGCAGCCAGGCATACAGCACTCCACCTAAGATTGGTCCGGCTACAGCTGATGACTGCCAGACGGTGCTATTCCATGCTGCGGCGTTACCTAAGAGCGGCCTGGGAACGATATCTGAGACGATGCCGAAAATCGCTGGGCCATAGAAACCACGCGATATGCCTGATAGGGCAATGATGACGAAAATGCAGATTAAAAGAGTGGGATTGTGCTGTGTGCTCAATGTGCAGATGGTGAGAATGGCCATGCTCACAACCAAAGAGGCTACGGCCCAGAGCACAATTTTTCGACGGTCGACAATGTCGGCTACGTGCCCAGCATAAAGAGCTACTCCTATGGCAGGTATGGCCTCTGTCAATCCGGCTAAGCCCAACGCCAGCGGGCTATTGGTGATGGCGTAGATCTGCCAGCCGACAGCAATGCCTTGTATTTGAACGGCGACAGTCACTAGCAGGCGGCTAAACAAAAGCAATCTGTAGTCTGGAAGCTTTAGGACGGCGTAGGGCGATTCTTCGGCCACGGGTTTCCTGGATTTCGATAGTGATTGATCACTATTTGATGGCTGGTTCCTTTTGACTAGATTATTCTTGCACATTGACTAAACAAAAAGGCCGCCTTTGCAGGCGACCCTTTGTTTTCAGATTACAGTTTCTACTTGCGGTCCGAAGCAAGGTCGATATGTAAAACGAAATCTTGTTTGGCGAGAGCCTCTAGTTTGTCGAGTTTGACGAAGGCTTTTATCACTGTTGTTTTCTTACCTTGGGCATCAATCTTGGTGGCTTCTTTCGAGACGATATCAATCCCAAGTGCTTTCAATATTTTCTCGATTTCTACGCTCAGGTCTTTGATCGTTAGAGCAAACAGATATTGGTCACCTTTACGTTTTGTGCTTAAAGTCGTGCTTCTATTCTTACCAGTACTGATCAGCTCTGCTGCGAGTGCCTTAGACATTTTGCTAGTGTTGAAGACTTCTTCTTTTGCTGGTTTGAGTTTAGAAGCGTCATCTCTGCCAGCTTTTTTGTCGGCTTCTTTTTCGCTTAGTTGATCAAAGGCTGCCTT
>LNEX01000140.1 GCA_001464165.1 bacterium Ga0077546 | reverse complement strand
TCGAGCTCTTTCTATCAAGCTAGGCATGGTAACTGTTTCGTGAGCGGGCAGGTGATAGGGGTTTCTCAAGAACTTGCGAATAGGCTCAGCATTGTCTTGCCAGTGAAAGCGTTGACCAAGCCGCAAGGCGCTTGCTTTCATAGCTGACAATTTTTCCTTGTCACTTAAGCAAAGCTTTATGGCTTGAGTCCAAGCATCTTTATCGCTGTAGGGTAGGGCCATTCCCGCACCACCAGCTTCAATAAGCTCAGCTAGCTGGTCTCCGCCAGTAGTGAGAATTGGTATGCCGCACCAGAAATAATCAAGCAAGCGTGTGCGGAAAGAAAAGCGGGTTTCAGGCAGGTCAAAGTGCGATGAAACAGCGATGGTGGCATCTAGCAAATAGTTGACGCGTTCTTCATAGTCAACCCAACCAGGCAAGAAGAAGACGTTTTTGTCAGTTAGCCCTAGCTTGGCAGCTAGGTCAATAGCCCTGGTGGTCATGTCCATTACAGGCACTTTTGGATTCGGCGATTTGGTGCCCATAAAGACCAAGCGAATATTTGGAATGTCGATGGCGACTTGTTTTACTGCCTCAATTACTGTTAGTGGATCAAACCAGTCCCAGATGCCACCGCCCCATAAGAGCACTGGATCATCGGGGCCAATTTGGACGATGCGCTCCCGCAAGCCAGGGCCATTTTTTGTTGCTGCTGTATCTGGTAGACCAAAAGGAACGACGTCTATCAGTTTGCGCAGACTGGGGTCAAAGCTGTACATGGCTGGGTTGATACGGCCAAGGGCACAGAATCTTCCGAGCCAGTAGTCGCGCTGTCTCTCTGAAGCACAAACTGTAAGGTCTGCCGCTAACATGTGTTTTTCTAAAACTTTGTGCATCAAGCGATAACTAGATGAGGCCTGCACTGCATCGTCTTTGTATTGCACCAAAACACTGAATAAGTAAGGGTCGTAAAGATCGACAATCAGATGTTTGCTCATTTCACTGAGAAAGGGAAATGGCTTGAGCACATTGGCTTGAAGGAAGATTGTGCTTGCTTCTGTTGCTAATTCGGTTAGTTTTTTGCGGCCGCCACCAGTAATTACTTGTAAATTATTTCCAAGCTTTTCCGATGTGGATGGTTCATCACTATCGGCGGCATCAACTTCTACAGGTGAAAAGACCACCACGGGAAATTCTGGAGCAATTGCCTTGCCTAGCTCAACGGCTCGAATGGCCGGACCGGCCATCTTCTTCGAGATTGGTTCTAAGGTGATTATAAGAATTTTGGAATTGCTCAATTTGTTTCTATGCTGGTCAAGTCTTGAGGAAGTCTTGAGAATCTATAGCGTCTGGAGGCTAATTATAGCTGTAGACAACAAACGGATGTAGTAAGAAGAGCTTACAAGCAGTAAAATAGCTGGTTGTGAAGCATTAATCGAAGGCAAGGAATCAAATTTTGAGCGATACTTTGGCGCCCGAGTCTATAGAAGGCTTAGTCTCAGTTGTAATTCCAAACTGGAACGGCAAGCGGTTTTTGACTGGGGTACTTGATTCGCTGGCCAAGCAGACCTATAAACAGGTTGAAGTAATAGTCGTAGACAACGGCTCTCACGACGGTTCTGTTGAGTTTATCCGCGAAAATTATCCTAGCGTGCTGTTAGCGCTTTATGAGAAAAACACCGGTTTTGCTGTTGCGGTTAATCGTGGCATTAGAGAGTCTAAAGGCGAATTTATAGCACTGATTAACAACGATACTGTCCTCGAAGATGAATTCATTGCTGAACTAGTCAAGGGCATGGCTGAGCATCCTGAGTGCGGCTCTTTAGGGTGTAAGATGCTGGCCTATGATGACCATAGCTTGCTCGATGGTGTTGGCGATGGCTATAGGCGTGGTGGGTTGCCTGGGCGCATTGGTCACCGCGAGAAAGATACTGGTCTTTTCGACGAAGGTCGCTATATTCTTGGAGCTTGTGGCGGTGCAGCTCTCTATCGCCGTTCGCTCTTTTCAGATATTGGCTTGTTCGATGACGACTATTTTGCTTATTTGGAAGATGTAGATATTGCTTTGCGAGCACAGAGCGCTGGTTACAAGTGCTATTACATACCGACGGCGCGCATTTATCACCTTGGCTGTGGCACCACTGGTAGTGGCTATTCGCCTTTGGTGGTAAAGCTATCGGCTCAGAATAATTGGAATACAATAGTTAAGAATATTCCCCTGCCACTGTTGATTAAGTTCTTGCCCCAGATTGCTTTTTGGCAGGCTTATTATTTGGCTGTGGTCTGTGTACGCGGTGGGCAGGTTCTACCCTGGCTAGAAGGCAGTTTCAAAGCCTTATTGTTGCTTCCTAAAATGCTTAGCAAGCGCTCTCAAATAAATAAAAAGCGTAAAGTCACCCTCAAATATTTCGAAGAGGTAATTGTTGAATCAGAAAATGACTTAACAGCTGCTCGCGATCGACTCTATAAGAGCAAATTGTCTGAGGCTGTAAAGGGCGCCCGATAGGTATTGGTTATCTAGCTATCTATTATGTAGGTCTCAATCTTGCGATTGAGAATTGGCCTGGGCAGGCCCTCCGTCGCCGTTAAGGGAGTTGGCGGCGTAGTCAAGGTCTTCAATAGTTTGAGTAAGCTGAGAAGTGGCCGACTTAATTGGTGAGTAGGCCTTAGTAAATTTGCGCATACGTAATTGTTCTAAGCCCAATCTCATTTGGCCAAGTGCTTCTTCTGTGCGTTCGATTGCTGCAGCTACGGCGTCTTGAACTAGGTCGATTTTGTGGCTGGTGTCTTTTGAACGACAGTTTTGGCAATATCCTAAAATGTCGAAACGACTTGTCGTGTGGTCAAAACCTTTGCGCTGGGCCACAGATTTGCCGAAGCCGCGAATTAGTTCGTCGTAGAACTCGATGGTCATGCCGCAGGCCAGGCATATTAGATGGTCGTGGGCTGGCCCTTCTTCAGCAGCTTCGTAGCGTAAACCTCGATCTCCACTGACTGTTATGACGTTGCCGTCTGCCTTAAGTCGGTTGAGCGTTCGATAGACAGTGGACAGACTTACTTTCAAGCCACGTTCGACAGCCAGCTCGTATACCTCGGGGGCGGTTAAGTGGTCTCCTCTCGGAATTGCTTTGACGATAGCTTCGATTGCTTCTTGGGTGGAGAGCAGCCTATTTTTTGTTTCATCCATACATATATGTTCGCCGATTTCACGCCAGAGTGATCATACTTTCAACATATTCAGTTGCATTATTGTCGTGATTCTAATTGAGAATGATTTCTAGATCGTGAAAATTGGGTCTTTTCCGACGCTCCTTTGAGTTTTGCTAAATTTTCAAGAGGCCTTTCCGCTTATTTCGAAAAAGACACTTTGTTTCAATTGAGATATAGAATCATCGCTTTGAATTGGGCATAAAGTGAGCTGCTATGCGAGTTTCAGTACTGTTGTCATTGGCATCTTTAGGTTTTCTTTAGGCATTCTCGATTGACACTCACTATTGAGAGTGATAACTTTCAATAGTTGCTAATGAGAATTATTCGCAATTGCCAGGGAGATACTTGCGGCTCTCTGGCGAAGGGAAGAGTTCTTAGCGGGTAGTCGCTTTCTAGCGATATTTGCTCAAGCAATTTGAGCTTTAGTACTTTTATCAATCAGCATTGGAGATCGGCATGAAGTCTTACAAATCAAACAACAAGCGCAGCAAACGTGGTCAGAGCATGGTTGAGTACGCTCTCGGCATTGGTTGTGTCGCTGCTCTTTGCGTCGTTGCCCTTGGTTCACTTGGTCACATTTCTGGTGAGATGATTCAAAACGTTGAGCAAGCCACTAACTATGGTGGTTCTACTTCAGCAGCCGTTGGACGCACCATTAAAGTGACAGCAACTCCATGGGTTCTTCAATAGACCCTAGTATTTAGGTAGTTTGAAGAGTGCTTGGTTGACAAGCGCTCTTCGGGCTTTTAAGGTAACTGATGTCAAACTCTACATCTAGCTTTAGATATAGTGCGTCAAAGAGACAAACATATTGCGGTAGGGGCAGAAGTTGTTCCTACCGCTCTTTGTCTCAGAGTAGCTCTAATATCAGGTCTAGTGGTCAATCAATGGTCGAGTTTGCATTCGCTATACCTTTCTTGTTACTGATCGTGGTGACGATCATGTATTTTGGTCGGGTCTTTTATACGAAACAAGCCGTGGCAATGGCCTGTCAGGAGGCTGCTCGTCTTGCTAGTCGCACACCGGAACTCAGTGATGCTCAAGTACGTGAGAGTTTAACTGGCTTTTCAACTTCTGGTGATGCTGTCAATTCTACTTCTGTTATTGCTCAACAGCTCGGTTCTGCTCGGCTCTTGTCCCAAGGTACCACTGGTAATCTACCTCCTGGTGCCAAAGTTAAGGTGCTGCCTTTTGATTCTGATGGAAGTATTGAGGATCAAGTTGCACCCGGTACTGTCGGTGTTCGCATTGAATATCCGTTTGTGTTTGTCGGTAGTGCCTTCTCTAATAGTGCCAGCCAATTTGGCAGTTCTGTTGGGGTATATACCGGTGCAGGTGGCTCGCCTGTTTCTTTTCTCAATTTTCCAATATCTGAGAGAGCGGTGTCTTTCACAGAGGTTTACCAGCAGTAGTAACTAAATAGTTCTATTTCGAGGTGTCTATGCGTACGTCAATCCCAGCAACTAATTCAGAAATTTCATCGGTTTCGTCATTGCTTGGGCGAGAACGTTTACCGGCCAAGAGTGTGAGCCCAAAGTCGTTTAAT
>LNEX01000139.1 GCA_001464165.1 bacterium Ga0077546 | reverse complement strand
AAATGGCACTGTTACTTGGGATAGCACCAAAGGCATAGAAGGAGACACTAAAGTCACGGGAGTTTCCGTGGGTATACAGCAAGGAAGTCAGGGCACCTACACAATTAACGGCAACGATATGTCGATGAACCTGGGCGGCCATAGTATGCGTTGTACTGTATATCCAATCTATGACCGAGGAAATTCCCAGCTGCCCGCGCGTATTTCAATTGATGGTGCTCTTTACGAACGAAAGAAGTAATTTTTGAAGAAACGTAGCAGGCTAATAGTCATAACTGTAACGTTCGTGCTGCTGTGCACGTTCTTTTCCCCATATCCAGTTAAGGTTTTGCGACGCATAAAGTTGATGGTTACGAGCATTGTGGCGCACAAGCCTATTGCTGTGCCCGTGATTTACACTGCTGAAGATCAAATTGCTACTTATGGAACCGCTGCCCGGGCCCGGTTGATGCCAAAATTTCAAACTAAAGGAGTGGCCTATCCGCCGCAGCGGTTGACAATGGTTGTGATTAAGTCAACCAATGAACTCATGCTCTATGCCGCTGCTGCCGACTCTTCCTATAAATACATCTGCACTTATCCAATTCTTGCTGCCAGCGGTGTGCTTGGCCCTAAGCTCAAGGAGGGCGATTGCCAGGTGCCTGAGGGGTTGTATAACCTAACACTTGAGCCTAATACCCCTTATCACTTAGCCCTGCGCTTGAATTATCCTAACCCCACCGATTGGGCTCATGCCAAAGAAGATGGCCGTGACCAGCCAGGTAGCGATATTTTGGTGCACGGTAATCAGTGTTCTATTGGTTGCATCGCCATGGGTGATCCAGTTAGTGAGGAATTGTTCGTGGCGGCCTACGACTCTGCCGACAAGAACTTGCCGCTGATAATTGCCCCTGTTGATTTTCGCACTACAGCTGCTCCAGAGAGCAAAGAAACAGATCCTACATGGCTGCCAGAACTCTATGGGCAGATAAAAGCGGCGTTGGCGGAGCTTCCTGTAATCTAGTGTTTTCCACCTGTTTATAATTTTTCCCTTCGCTAAGCTGGATACTAGTTCAATAGCAAGCGGAACAGGGAGTGGCCGATGATAAACTCATGCAGGCAGCTATTGCAGGCTCTGGCTTCTTTGTCGCTTGTTGCTGCCCTAGGCGGGTGCGCCATGAGTCCAGTTAGTCCGTGGGGTGGTTCGACTGCGAGCTGCAGTGTCTCTGATTCTGGCAGCGAGATAGCTTCTATCTTCAAACGAGCTGATGGTCTACTAAAGGAAGGCTCTGTAGAGGAAGCTCAGCGTTCATACTATGAAGCTATAAGCTTGCTAGATGATAAGCTTGGTACCGATTATTATTGTAAAATTTCGCACTTGGCTGAAAAAGCTAGCACTTCTTTAAACAGTGATGATGGTGAGGCCCTGTGCAAGCGTTTGATTGCCATTGATGCAGACATGTCACTTGCGCGGAATAGTCATATGGTGCAAGATCTCGAATTGTATTCTAAATGGTTGCGCGTTCATAAACGAACAGCTGCTGCCGAGGAGTTAGCTAGGCTCAGCGAACGCTGCAAACTTCCGGGCTCTCAGTCTAGAAGTCTAAATGCAGAAATATGCTCAGCGCTAAAATTGAGACCACCAATGCAAGAAGATTTAGTTGTTCATTCCGTATTGCAAACTCGCGCAGGGCATTCAGGTGCTGAGGCAAAGATTGACGATACCACCTTTATCAAGTTGAATGGCTATCTCATACCTTCAGGCGCTTACAGTGGCACATGGAACGAGTATTTTGCTGCTGCCGAGAGGGAGGCTGTCGCAAAGTTTTGTACTCTGGCTCGCGGACTGACAAGAAAACAAGTTGAGCGGCTTGGTGGCCGACCAATGTATCGGGGTGGAAGAGTAGAGTGTTGGAATTTTGGCAGCTCTGGTGAGGATGTTTGGGTATACTGCTTTGGTGGCAGTTCTGTTTTTGCCAGGTTAGCCTTTGGTGGCGATTGTTGCCGCTCTGCTGAAATTGTTGGCGCTGTGGATTTATCTAGCTATAAGGTGTGGAGGGCAAAAGATCTTGAACGCAACGCCCTTGGCAAAACAGTATTTATGATTTTACAAGAGCAAGGAACACCTGCATACATAGAAACCGACCATGGTATAGACTTGTTTGGCTGTAGAAATCCGCTGCACTATACCTCGGTAGCCTATGAAACATCGCCTCATGCTTTTACTGAGCTGACATTTCTATCTGGCTTTTGCATTAAGACTCAATCGCACACTTATGGTTCGCCGGTGCAGTGAGTTTGGGTAAGACAAAAACAATTTTTTGGTTTGGCACAGCTCTTTTAGTGGCTGCATTGTTCGTGTTGCCGTATCCTAGCCAATTTATTGCTGATCGCTTGAATGAGCAGGCACTTGAGCTTGAGTTAAGTAAAGAGGATGTGCCGGCGAAGGCTCTCTTTTTGCTAGCGCTGAAGCTGCAGGAGAAGAATCTGGGCTTGAATCATATAAATGTAGCAAAGTGTCTTGACCGGCTGTCTTCTGTTTGCGTGTCATTGGGTGAACTTGATCAAGCTGAAGTATTTAGCCAGCGCGCGTTGAAAATTCGAGAATCTCGTTATGGGAAGACTGACCCTGAGCTTACTGATACTTACTTGAACTTGGCGCGAATCTACTGTAAGCAGGGCGCTAGCAGCAAAGCCCTGCCTTTTCTTGAGAAAGCTTGGGCGCTGGGAGCAACTGTGTTGGTTCCTAAAGAGACTCGATTTGGTGCTGGTAGCTATATTGCAACAGAGCGCCTCTACTTCAGCGTCTCGACGCTTCTTTCAGACAAGAAGTATGCCGAAGCTCAGCAAGTTATAAAACGATTGGTTGCATGTCACTATGAAATGTTTGGTGATGAGATTGATGTTCGTCGTGACCTCAATTTATATTGCCAGTTTCTTGAATTGACTAACGGCAACGGTGAGGCCGAAAAGCTAAAGGTTTTGTTGTCATCTGGCAATAAGTTGACTCGACACGATCTAGAACCGTACATGCTGTCGCAACCAAATCCGGCTGATTTGATTTATCACCCAGTTCTTAAATCAATGGCTGGGCATGGTCTAGAGGGTATTGATTTGCCCAGTTCTGCATTTCGTAGGCTGAATGGTGCAGTCTTTCCGAATCTAATGCTCTACAAACTGCGAGAGTTCTTCGGTCGCGCTGAGACTGATGCCCTCGAATGCTTTTGCGTAAGAGTCAAAGGTCTGAGCAAAAGTCAAATTGAAACATTGGCTGGTAAGCCAATGTTTCAAGGAGGTAGGGTTGGCTGTTGGAGCTTTTCCAAGCTCGATGAAGATATTTGGGTCTATCGCTTTGGTTACCTTGAGTCTGCTGCTCGCCTCACCTTTGCTAATGATAGATGCATTTTAAGCAAGGTCTGTACTAGTGACGAGGATTTCTCTTTTCAAGAGTGGCGGGCCGCGCAGATGGTGCGCTGGGCACAAGGCAAGACTTTGGCTCAGATATTGACTGAGTTCGGATTGCCTAAATACCGCCGCAATGTTATGAATCGAGACGTTTCACCAACAGATCACTTTGTGCTCGAAACCATAGACTACGATACAGGGCCTGGCACTCTTGCCACACTTACAATTAAACGTGGAGTCTGCACCGCTGGTAGTGTTGGTTTAGTTGTGCACTGAGTTGCTGTTGTGGCAGCAGCTTCATCTCTCGTCGATCTTACGTAAAAAACTACAGTCGCAAATGTCACGTGGTGAAATAGTCTTTTCTTGAAGAGGCACTTTGTTTCCGTATCGCTCTTTCAATTTTGCTTTGACTTCAGGTGCCCTGAGGTCGAAGCTTCCAAGTGTAGTGAGTTTTCCTAGTTCAATATTTAGAGCAGACTTGTACATTTTCCACACTAGCTCTGAGCAATAGATTTTTTCGTCTGACCAGCCAAAGTATTGGTCGTATGGCTTGCCTCTAAATTTCAGGCCCTCATTCTTGAGTCTTTTTAGCTGGCTTGGGCTAAGAGTATCTGGAGTCTTCAGTCGCATAACTGAATAGTGATGTCCGCTCCCTCTGGCAATCCAGTGATTTAGCGCAGTTGATTTTACAGGACCAACAGCCTCATATACATACCAACTACCGTCTTGCTTGAAGAGAACTCCCATGTGCGAGTACTTTGAGTGAGTTGCTGCCTGTATCGCCTGACTTTGGCTCGACTGTGACGTTTGGAAGATGATGTCGCCGTCATGGAGCGGTTTAGTTGGTCCGGGGGTGCAGCCGCATAATGTTGGCAAAGTAAAAAGGCAAGCTAGGCTCATGTTTAGCATTGCCTGGCGGAGCTTGTTTTCTTGTCGATAGGCTATTTTCATTGCCATCTGGGCTTCCAAAGCTTTGTTGTTAATACCAATGATATTATTGGTCCTGCTATTGCCAATGCTGCAATTGCTTTGTTTTGAAGGAAAAGTTCGCATGACGCAACGCAGCTTAAGGCAACCCAGAACACCAGGCTTATTTTATATCAGCTTAGGTTTCTTTCTTGGTAACTGTTTCCAGTCGCCGGTATTTGGTGGTGAATTGCCAACAGGCGCCACCCGCTCTGCGACGAGCATGCCTTCAGTTGACGCCCCCCTTAACCCACGACCTGTGAGTAAATCAAAAAATATGGCTCTTACCGATCACGAGAAGCAAATCGCAAAAGAGCTTGGTTTCGAAGAGTCAGTGCTTTTGCTTATCAAAGACGGCTTGGAGTGGGAAGACAAGTCCTTTTTGAAAGAAGACTACAATCAACCTGTTTTGATGCTAGATAAAGATGTGAAGAGCTACAACGATATTGGCTCTAAGTATCCAGAGCTGAAAGAACTCGTTGATTCTGCTTTGAATAGAGGCAATAAATATTCGCTGGAGCAAATGGAGGCTAAGGCAGAAGCTAAGGAAGCTGAACGTCTGGGTCGTGAAAAGTTTGACCGCCAAAAGAAGTATCGCCTTGCAGCTGAACCTTTTCAATCTTTGATTGAGCAAGAATTGCAGGATACCTACGGAAAGCCTAAGGGCGGTGTAGCTTATAGGCCCATCACACCTATGACTTACTTAGATAGCGATAAGGCTTTGGAGACATTGCGCCCAGAGAACAGAGCAAAGTCACAGTTGGCCTTGAAGTATAGAGGCGTTGGTGGTTCTCTTTACGCCCCGGATGCGCGCATGGAGAGTTTACGTGCTGAGCTCACCAAGCTAGGCTATCGTATAACTGATGAACGTGACATTTCAGACCGACGAGTACAGTTTGAAACCAAGGCAGAAGCAGAAAAGTATTTGCAAGATGCTGGTATGAATGTTGATTCTCTTAGTCTCGATCATCAGAAGAAGAGTCAATACAAGGCCCTCTATCCTATTGATTATGCAAAGGATTTCCTCGATTTAGAGAGTACCAAGACTATTGTTGCGCAGTCATCGCACGGTATCGATACTGGAAGTGACAGTTCGCCTCAAATGGTAAAACTAATAATGAACTCACCCGAGTCTTGGACTGGTGGTTTCTTAGCCGATGCCGGTTTTTCACTAAGGCTGTTGCCTGGTTCCACTGTGACTAAGGTTGGTGATAGACAATGGTTGATTGAGCAACCCGAGCGTTTTACTGCTTCGCCCAAGATTCGTGTTTCTACAGTTTTCAAGACACCAAAGGCCAGTTCTGGTTTCGATATGGTTAAGGCTCAGGGCACCAGTGGAATCAACTACGGTATAGACAATGACCATGTTATTGAAAAGCTTAAGTACTGGGACAAGAAATATGGTGTCACTGTTATCGAGGCTACTTTTGAAGGCATGAAGATTAGCTTTAAAAAATTGCCCGACGATTTAAGTGAGTTGTGTACTGAGTTCTTTCTCTTTTGTCCAGAAATCGAGCTATCAAACGATGAGCACCGTAACGCAGCTGTTATGCGCGAGATTGCAGACCGGCTTAGAAAGACCAAGGTTATGAATTTCTGGTGGGATTAATACTTACTGCATGTAGTCAGTGTCGTAAGGGTCTAGCTCTTTTGCTTTTGCAAATTTTGTAGCGGCTTGGTCTTGCAGGCCTTTGCCTGTGTAAAGCTGTCCTAGGCGCCAGTAACCGCGTGCGTATGATGGGTGATTGGCTAAGGTTTTCTTCAGTAGCTCAATGCCTTCGTCGTAGCGTTGCTCACTGAGCAAGAGATAGGAATAAGCACCAGCAGCGGTGAAGAATTTAGGCTCAGCAGCTATGATTTGTTTGAACAATGCCTCCGCCTCCTTGTTCTTCTGAGTTTGAATTAGGTATGTGGCTTTGTTATTCATCTCAATAACTTCTGGCTTTAGGTCGTGATCTGGCAGTCCGACCGTCATAAGCAATTGAGCTTGTTTGGCGCTCTCTGAATTAGGTGCTGCGGCAATAATTGCATTGCAGGCCGTTCTTGCTTCGTTCGGTTGACCAGCATCACGTGCTCCTCTAGCTGCTGCTAGAAGTTGCGCTGGATCTTTTGCCGCTGTTATTGGCTCTAGATCTGAGTCTGCGTAGACAAGTGCCCGGCCACCATCAAAACGATAAGCCCGCTGAAATTTTGGAGCAATGACAAAATCGCCTGATTCAGAAATGTATCCCCATTTCTTCGCGTCTAAGGTCGCTGGTGCCAAACCGTCTGAGAATTCGCGAGCATCTTTGAACTTAAATGGTATTTTGACTTTTCCTGCGCCGTCGACATATCCGACTAACAAGTCTTTCTCTACTGGTGCTAGTTTGCCACTGTAGTCGCCAGCCCAATCGTATTCGCAGGCTACTACGGCTGTGCCTGTTTTATCGATTAAACCCCACTTGTCATTCTTCATTACTACAGCAAGGCCATTTCTAAATGGCCTTGCTTCTTGGAATGGTCCGGGAATAATTACTTTCCCTGTTCGATCAATGTAGCAATAGTTTTCAAAGTGAAAGCGCTTCGCCCCTGGAATCATTGTGCGGAGATCTTCAGCCTTCAGGCTCACTGCAGCTAGGCCTTCGCTAAATCTCTCAGCTTTATGGAATTTAGCGGCAATCACTACTTTGTTCGCTTTGTCATGATAGCCCCAGAGTCCATCAAAAGCTTCTGCTGTCGGCTCTCCACTTTTAACTGCGACCAGCCCTTCGCTGAATTCTTTTGCATCTTCCCAGTGGAAATTTGTAACTTTGGTACCCGACTTATCGATCAGGTCGTAGTGGGGTCTAAATTGGGTTGTGCCTGGTTCAATTCTATTGAAGTAGCCCACTGCCAACTCGTCATAAAACGGCATCTTTAGGTCTAGGTTGTAGAGCGGTGTTATTTTACCGTCGCTAGAAACGATTGCCGAGAAGCCCATGTTGATGGTTCTTGGCCCGGCAATAAGCTTGCCGTCTTTTAGTTCTCTCTGCCCAAGTTTGACGACTGCAACTCCGTGATCAAAGTCATTGGCCATATTGAATGGGCCTGTGATTATTGCTTTGCCACTCTTGTCGATATAGGAAAAATCAAAATTTGTTGGGATCGGATAGCGAAACAGCCTTTCGCAGTTGTAATACCACATTTGCATACTGCCGTCTGGCTTGAGCATTTTTACTTCTGACATGACTTCTCCTGTCGCCAAAACCGGCTCTGCAAAGTTTGTGGAGATGGCATTGGCGAGGTTTACGGCGCACGCCAATGAGATCATCCGTGCTAGTCGCCGATAGACTATGAATCGCCCCAAAGAAACCATTGAAAACCCAAGATAAGCTTCGGTAGTTTAACTTATTAGCGGCCCTTATTATGGTCGCTTCCAATAAGGCTCCTGCATGTATTCCTGAATTGGATAAATCATTTCCCATGCTTGGTCGATGATCATTTTCCGTAATTCTTCGAGACCAGTTTGCCTTTCGAGTCTACCGCCATAACTTTTTCATCATCGACATAAGCCGCACGCAAGCGACCCTCAAATGGCAGGCGTGCCCTTATGCGTGGTTCTTCCCCTAGCGAGAGAACGACCACCTCAAGGTAGCAAGGAATCACCACTAGATTTTGGTCTAGGGAAATTTGGATTGGTGTTACCCAACCACGAGGACCATCTGATACATGCACATATGGTCCACCAAACTGCCTCCACAGTAAGGCACCAGCGCGGTGAACAATACCTTGGTCTTGCTTAGAATTCGGCACAAACTCTGGTCTGTCTAGAGGTGGTTGAAACTGGCTAAGGGAGCCGCTTGTTAGATCAATTCTGGAGAATACTTGTCCGCGATCTGCATAGATAAATTCTCCTCCATTTTCAGCTATGCACCACAAAGTATTGTATTCCATCTTTAATGGCGCAGAACAAAGTTTTGTGCCCAAATCTGGTGACCATACTTCTATTTCGCCGCCTTTGTGACCAATTACAATATTTCCATTGGGCTGGAAGGCAAATATGAGATCTTGGCAATAGTCAAAGGTGAGTTTCTTCACCTCAACGTATTTGCCACTCTTACTGTCATCTCTTTGCCAGAGTCTGACTGTCTGATCTCTGGCTGAGCCTGTGATAATAGTCTTGTCGGTTAGGCCGTAGGCAAATACTACATCGTTAATGCCATGCACTATAAAACGCTGCACTAATTCGCCTGTTCTAACATCTTCTATTTTGATGAAACCACGCTCTGTGTCTGTGGTGCAGAAGGCAATTTTGCTACTATCGTTTGAGAATGCATAGTGACGAATGTCACTTGGCAGTTTTCGAATAAACTCTCCTGTTGCTCTATCCCAAAGTTCAATACTTTTCCAATCCGTCTTGATGGCCAAGATCGACTTGTCTGGTGATAGCAGCACCGACTTTATTGTGTCTTGCCGTTCTGGCTCTTGATCGTCAATTGCTTTGATGGTTATATCGTCTAGCTTTATAGATTCGTTTGAAGGAGAATAAAAATAATTGTCGCCGTTCATAAAACCAAATGTTGTACAAGTCTCGAAAAGCTCAGCTGACCGCAAAGTTGCTAGTACTTCAAGTTCGCCATTGAACAAATTTCGTTTTTGAATTTCGCCAGCCCTAGTTCTTGCGAGTAGAAACTCTCCGCTAGGGGCAAACTTTGCTTCTACCCAGCTCTCTTTGGATGCTAGTAGCTTCTTCGGCTCATTGTTTCTGTCTTTCTTCCATACGCTACCACCGGCGGTGGCCCACAGAAAAACATCTTCTGCTGCAGTAAGACAGATTACTTCTTCTCTGTACTCAGTGGCTCTAAAGATGGATTCGTGTTTTTCTAAATCCCAAATGTTGCAGGTATAGTCCATACAACCAACAAATATAAAGTGGTTATCGGCAGATGCTGCCACTGAAGTAACTAGGTTCTCGCGCCCCCAGCCATCTTTTGAGTAGTAAAGCTCGGCATCGTCAGGGCAAAACCGGGCAATTAGCTTTTCACCGGTAGTGTTCCAAACTCCAACTGTACGGTCGTAAAATCCAACAATTGCCATTGTGCCATCGTTAGAATAGTTGACTGCTCGAATTAATTCCCAGTGATCTGGTGGTGCCTCTTTCTGCAAGAGGGTGGAAAGACGCTTGCCAGTGGCGACTTCAAAAACTCCTGCGGTTCCATCGTTTAGACCAAGTAAGGCAAGCTTGCCATTGCTGTCTAGAGCGGCCGCTTCTATGTACACTTCAAATTCGCTTGTGGTCGGGGCTTTGTCGCTGCCGGTCAGTGCACTAGTAGGGCGAATTTCACCGATTAGCTCGCTTGATTCAGTGTCGAATATTTTTGCTACGCCAACTTCTTCGACAGTTAGAAGCCGTGAGCCGTCTTTCGAGAAACAAGCAAGTTCAACCTCTTGGCCGTATTGGCCAAAGTTTAGCCAGAGATTTCCTGCCTCATCTACTTTCATCTTGGGATGCTGATGATCGTCCATTATTGCTCTCCCTGGGGGGGCGTCAATTATGCAGGAAAATATCTCTTGACAATTGGCGACTTTTCCAGTAGTTTCATTTGTTACGCTCAATCCCATCGGTCTTTCCTTACCAGAAAAATTTAAACATCAATGCCTAAAAGACAAACGGGCAGCCGCTCTCTTCGCAAACGAGAGCAGCTGCTAGATTATGCTCGCCCTCAATCTGTTGAACTGACTGTAGAACCTTTAGTAAAAGACTCAAAACCGATATTGAGAGAGATTGTGGCGCCGCCAGCCGATCTTCTTGATATGTCAGTGCCAGAACCTTCGCCCGATTCCGCACCCAATTCAGCTCCGACGCCATCACCTGCGGCTGCTGTTGTTAGCGACTTGCAAAAGCTGCTCAAATACGGAGAACTTACTCCTGTCAAAGAGTCGCAGCGTTTTCTTCAATATGATCTGCTTTGGGAAATTCATAAAGACGCTCTTAGCACCACTTATGTCGCGAAGAATGATGCAATTGAAGGCTTCGTTGCCGTCCGCATCTTTAATGAGCGCGTCAGTGACAGTGCGCAAATTCGGGCTATTCAGAAGGCTGCCATCAAGGCAAACGAGTTGACTCACCCCAATCATGTTTCAGTCTACGAGAATGGTGTTGCTGACAATGGCACACCGTATGTGGTGATGGACTGGGTTGAGGGCGAATCTCTTACTAGTCTCTTCAAGCGTACTAAACGTCTTGATATTGCGTCCTTCATTAATATTTTTACTCAAGTATGCGAGGTGTTGACAGACGCTCACTCGCGCAATTTGTATCACGGCAATCTTTCACCAGACAGAATTAGCATTGTTACCAGCGATATTTCTGCCGACACCGTTAAGGTCAGCGACTTTGGCATGCCCATAGATACTGTTCAAAATGCATTTTACATGAGCCCAGAGCAGTGCCTTGATCAAACTAGAGTTGACGCTCGTTCTGACCTCTATTCACTTGGTTGCATTATGTATGAGTCGCTC
>LNEX01000138.1 GCA_001464165.1 bacterium Ga0077546 | reverse complement strand
AGTCAAATTTCCAACCATGAGCCCGAACATAGTCAAAAATATGGTCAAGGTCGATTAGAAAACCTACCAGAAAGCTGGCCAATGCGGCCTTGCGAGACCTGTAAACATAGTAACTGGCGCAGCTTACGCCTGCTGAAGTGATGATGTGTCCGACGGTTCGCATACTTTCAAGATTCCCTAATTTGCTCTGATCCTTGATAAAATCGTCACTCGTAGCGGTTTTTACGATCGGTATCTGAGACCATCAATTAGATATACCCAGTGGCGATTTTTTTACGCAGTTCTTATGTCGGTAGAGTCAATTTCGGAGTTTTTGAACAAATGCAATTTGCGCTGGGGCCTATGGGCCATAAAGGGAAGCTTTTCGCTGGATTGTCTCGCTCAGCCCTAAGCTCGGTTCTATCGGCCACCTGTGCCTTAACCGTAGGCGCTATTTCTATAAACTCTGCCCCTCTAGCATCAGCCCAGGCTCCTCAGGGTGGGGCCGGCACAGCTCAGCAGGCTGTCGGTATGTACAACCTCGGTCTGGCTGCCTACAAACAGGGCAGCTTAGAGTCGGCCATCATCTTCTTCCGCCGCGCCACCGATATGGATCCCAATCTGGCCGATGCTCAATACAACCTGGGCGTTCTCTACCAGAGCCAGCGCCGTTTGAAGGAAGCCATTCCACGCTTTCAGGAAGTGCTCAGGGTCAAATCAGCTGACCCAGACGCTCACTTCCAGCTTGGTATTGCGTTGATGGATATGGGCCGTGCGGCAGAAGCTAAAAACCATCTCCAGGCCATTGCTCCGAGTTCTCCCCATTTTGCTGACGCGCAAAAACGCATTCAGACTTGTGAAGCTCAGCTGGCTGGGGCTACCGTGGCTTCCCCTAGCTATAACCCCAATGCTAGTGCTGCTCAACCTGCTGCCAATGTTTTCAACAATTCAACTAACCAGGCCATGAATTTGAACCCGGTGGCCACTGACGGACAGACCGCTCCTCGCGACTACAGCACAATCTCAAATAATCCGTCTGGCAACACTCTCAGTCATGTAGTTCAGCCTCAGCAACAAGTACAACAAGTCCAACAGGTACAACAAGTTCAACAAGTCCAGCAGGTTCAAGCTGTCAGACCCGTGGCCATCGCCAGTGCACCCGTTGCCGCCTCTAGAGCCGGTACTCCCACTGCTGTACTAGCTAACTCTTCGGCCCGCGTAATTGCTACGGGCTTCTCTGCCCCAAGCGGCTTGACCTTTGATCGCCTCGGTAATCTCTATGTGGCCAACTTTACGAGCAATACCGTCGATCGCATTTCGGCTGATGGTACCCGTATGCAATTCAGCTCAGGCTCTAATTTGAAGGGGCCAATTGGATTGGCAGCCGATGACAGTGGCAACATTTACGTCGCTAACTATGATGGAGGTACTGTGGCCAGAATCAGCCCAGCTGGCGTTTCAACCATCATCGGTACAGGCTTTAAGCAGCCTTATTACCTCACTCTCGACAAAGAAGGCAATCTCTTTGTCAGTCAGCAAATGGATAACTCTGTAGTGCGCCTGACACTGCCTCGTCCAGTGGCCCGTACTCAATAGAAATTGCCTGGCAATAGGAATTAGTTGATGTCCGATGTGAAAGCTGAAGCAGATAATACAGCCAAACAAAAGTCTGCAGACGAGAAATCTACTGTGGAGAAATCTGCTGTGGAAAAATCAAATAGCAGTAAAATCATTGCCGCGCCACTTGATGCTGCTCGCTTTGATGCCAAACGTGTCGCTGTTCAGATGATGGTTGGCAACCAGTTTGTGCAGCCCTATCACTTCATCATGACTCGGCTTAAGGTCTATGGACGCGAGAATATTCCTAAAGAAGGCTCTCTCATAGTCGTGGCCAATCATATCTCCACTCTTGACCCGCCATTGTTCGCCTATGTCACCCAAAGGCCAATGATCTATATGGCCAAGAGTGAGCTATGGAACAATAAGTACATGGGTCGGCTGCTCGATTGGCTTGGTGCTTTGCCGATTAACCGCGAGAAGCCGCAACTCTCGACCGTCAAATTCATTCGCCAAATCATGAAGACCGGCTGGTCGCTTGGTATGTTCATTGAAGGGACGCGCTGCAAAACTCCTAATTCAATTGGTAAGCCCCATGTTGGTGCTGCCTATTTTGCCAAGGTGACCAACAGCAAGATTTTGCCCATCGGCATCATCGGCACAGATAAACGTTTTGGCCCAGCCCGTGTGAATATAGGCAAAGTGATTGAGCCAGGAGATGATCTTGAAGCTAAGACTTGGGAGATTATGGACGCTTTAGTCGATTTGACTGGCTTCCAGATTCTTGAGCGCAAAATGGCTGATAAGCACTAAATATTAGAGTTTAGATTGATTGAGCCAAGGGTTGCGCTAGATTTTTTGAAAGTACAGTTTCATACGTTTGGTAACCTTGACCTTCATAACATTTGATGGCGGCTAGATTATCGCGTTTGGCGCAGAGGCGAATACGCAGGCAGCCAAGCTCTTTCATCGCCTTTTCAATAGCGTGCAAAAGCTGGCCTGCCACACCATGACCGCGCCAGTTGGAGCTGACACAAATATCTGAAATATACGCACATTTGCGCACTGAATCTAGTACCAGTTTGTCGTCATCCTCTACCCAGGCGCAAACAAAACCAATGGCTTCCTGCTCTGCAAGTGCCACGAGAATGACACCCTGTTTTAAATTTGTAGATTCTACTAAAGATTGAGCATACCATTCTTTGATTTCAGCACCGCTTTTGAGTCCCGGCACAAGGCCGCTCTCTGTGTCTTGAATAATTTCAACAAAGCTTTGAATTGCCTGAAAATGTTCAGGACGATAGTCTTCAATCGTTATTTGGCCAGAGCTGCTCATACTAAATTGCTACTCGCTTATTTGAATTTTGATTTGCTGACCGGGCTTGAGGCGCTGTTTTTCAATTTGATTGGGCCAGTAAATCACTAACAACTCATAGAGTTCAGCAACTGTGACCGGTTTGCGATCGCGCTTGGTGTCGGCTGTTTCAGTAAAGTAGAAGGGGAAGGCAGAATAAGCCTCGTCGCCGCTTAGGGCGGCAACATCGGTCTGCCAGCCTGTCCAGCGGAAGGCTTTGTAATATGTTTCGAGGTCACCGTGCAAGCAGAACTCTAAAAAGCCGCTGTAAGGAATGTCGAGGTCTTCCCACTCTAAAGTATCTGGGGCAAAGTAGCAGATATTTCCTTGCTTTCCTGGCAGGCCGCCGCCATTGAGAGCGAAGAAGCCGCCGATTACATCATCACCAATCAAGAGAAAATCATTTTCGCCCGGGCCGCTGCCAGTGGCTGTGATGTTCCAGTCTGGAAGGGTGCGAGGAAGTTTGCTGCTACCTGACCCGAGGATGCGTATCCAGCCGTGGTCAACCAAAATGCCGCCGGTCTCGTAAATAATTGAACCCATAGAAGACCTAGTCGTCACTTGGGTGGCCATTAATGCCTCAGCGTTCTGTGGTGCTGTAGCCGGTAAAACTTCTACCATGTTTTTTGCTTCGCTCAGCCAGCCTTTGACCATGGGCCAGGCTGGGTCGTTGCTGACTAATTCACTGAGAGGGCGCTTATCCACCGACAAGAGGAGCTAATAAATTGGCCCTTAGTGACGGTTCAAGACGGCCTTTATGCTCTGGTATTGTTTAGGCTTCAGCACTGATTTTGCTTCCTCTAGCGAACTCTGAAGTTTATTCAGGCTTGAGGGGCTGGGATTGGTGAAATTGTGAACTGTTTTATCGAGCCAGTGTTCAAGGGCGCAATCGATGGCTTTATCTAAGTGAGCCTCGTTAGCTGACTCGAATTTGGCTTGAATTTTTACTTTAGCGGCAAGGAGGTAAGGCAGGCTGATCCAGGGCGGTGAGTCTGCTATAGCTGAGAGCAGTGTGAGCTTTGCTGCTAGCGGAAGCTCTTGGTTGAATAGTTCCCAGATTGATTCTATAGCAACTGAATCAGCATTGGCTTCAAGATATTTGTGGGCCGATTTTGTGCAGTGATTACTTTGGTCTAGCAGGGCTCGAAAAACAATTGCTTCTTTGTCTGCTATTTTGTCTTGAGCCAAAAGTAATTCATAGGCCAGAGCGCGCACTTTACCGCGTGAGGAACTGGTTAACGGTTCTATCAAATCAATTGGCAGCTCTGCCTTGATTTCGATGAGACCTCTCAGTGTAAACAAGAGAGAGTAATTTTTAGTTTGTAAATTTCGTGTGTAAATATCTTTGGCATCTACTTCTTTCAGGCGATAGCGGGCGAATAGGCGCACGGCAAAACTACTATCAAAAAATGCAGCTTCTAAAATATCGCGGCAATCTTGTTTCTCAGCCAACCAGTGTAAAGCTTCAAGCCGCACTGTCGCTGCTGAATCAGTGAGAAGCGAGGCCATTGGCCGTTCAATCAAATTGACGTTGCTGCTTGTTAAGGCAAAATCGAGGGCCCTATGTCTAATCAACGCATCTTTGCTGGCCAGACCTGCATTTATAGCGGTTTTAACCGAAGTTGGTGACTCTATTTTTAGTAAAAGTGTAAAAGCAAAAAGCCTTTCTGATGCTCTTTCTGAATTGAGATAATTTAGTAGTTCAGGCTCATATTGAGGCGAGCACAAGACATTCGCTATTAACTCCTGAATGCCTTCGTGGTTGTATCTCTCTAAAGTTGATAGATGTTTGATGAGGTAAAGATTGTCTGTGAAGTGCCTAGAGTAGTCTCCTTCGAGTCGCTCTCGTAGGGCTGCAATTGCCTGATCGTGGATGCTTTCTACCCAGTCATTGGCGCGGAGCAGAATGAACGGCAGTTCTCTTCCATCAAAGCGATTTGCTAATTGCCTCAAGGCTTTTTCGCGGATGAAACCATTGGGATTAAACGAGAACAGTCCCAATACATTCGTTGGAATAGTTAGGTCGTCAAGCAATTTGATTTGCTCGATTATTATTCGATAGCTGCGAGTGACAATGTCGATTTTGACTAGGTCTTGTGGGGTCACGTCTCTTAGAAGGTAGTCGATGACAGCCCAGGCCTTTTCCCGAATTTCTGCTGTTGGGTGCAAGCAAAGCCCAGTTACTAAATAGATGCTGGTGATATCGTCGTGGGCTACGGCTTGTTCGAGAGCTTCGCTCAGCTTTGCTTCGGCGAAGAGTTTCTTATTCTGTAGGTAATTCCAAATTACCTGGTAATGGTCAGAGGTCGACATTCTTGTATGTTCGCATATTTGCTCTGGCTGGAAATTAATCTAGCCTGGTTGTACAAAATGCACCTATGGGTAGATGATGGTCATATGTTCTCTATTGCTCGGGTGAAAATGCTCATGCGACTATTCAATGTGAAGGCCTATTGTGCCGTGGCGTTAACCCTCTTAGGTGGCTTCTATGGCGCGGCCTATGCTGCCCCTGGCGTCATTGACGGACGCGAAGCTAGAACAAACGTCGATAACCTGACAAAGCAAGTTTATTGGTTTAGCAATCTGCGCGATGCTGAAGATTCGGCCAAACAAAAAGGCAGACCTTTGCTCTGGGTTCACATTCTGGGCAAATTAGACGGCGCCACCTGAAGTGCTGGCAATAGCCTGAGAGCCGTGTCGCTCTCGAACGAATCAGTTCTCTCATATCTCAAAAACAATTATGTCTGTGGCACCTACGATATTACTGGTCAGCCTTATGCTGGTATGTCGGGCCGCCACGAAATCAATGGTAATGCCGTGCGCACTACCAACGGGGCAGGGCCTCATAATATTCAAATGTTTGTATTGGCTGCTGACGGAACGGTTTTGCATTGCCTGCCTGGCTATTGGGATTCACAAGACTTGATTGAAGAGCTTGGCTTTGCCCAGCAACTCAATCAAGTTTGGCTCTCATCAGGCTCCCTTGAACAGAAACGCCAGACATTTTCGCGCATGCAGTTAGCTCACATTGCCAAACACCCGCCAGCTATGGTTGCCAGAAGTCAGATGCAGGGCTTTGATCAGCAGTACGAGGCCCGTACTCGCTTGAACACATCTGACACCATATTAAATACAGCACTAGCGGCGCAAACCTTGCAAATGGGTGGCAAGGCTCCTGCCGGTGCCTTCAAGACTACAGATGTGATCATGCACGAACGTATGGCACAGCGGCCTTTTTTGCCATATTCGCAATTTGATGTGATGGCCTATTCTGACTATGGCAAGAAGAAATATGATAAACACGAAGATTATCGCAATTCTCGCGGCCAAGTTGATTCTAGTGCTCGATTCGCTCCCGAATTGGGCACCAAAGAAGATACAAGAAAAAGTGCCTATAGCCCGGATGGTCGCATTAAGTCGGTATCGGGCTATCTCAATCGCCATGGCATTAAGAGCTTTGGACCATCGAGGTAAACGGCAATTAAAAAGGGAAGATTTTTTCGAAAAAATCTTCCCTTTTTGATCTTCTTACAAGTCGAGCAGGTAGAGCAAATGAAGCCAGGATCGCTAACTAATTCAGTTAACTGACTCTTTAAGACTTAGAGCGGCGGCAGAAGAGCAAACGCCCTTTTTCGGGGTCGTCTAGTTGACTGCGCAGCCAGCTGTGTCTTTGCTGGTGGCAACTAAATAGAATGATCTGGTGCTCTTTGGCAATGACATTGATCAAGAAGCGCATCATCTTCAAGAAACGGTCGTCATCGGCCTCTGAAAAAGGTTCATCCATAATTATAGGCAGAGCGTTTTGGCGCGAGAGAAAACGAGCAACGATCATGCGGGCAAGCCAGTGTAATTGTTCTTTAGTGCCGATAGAAAGTTGGTTCATAATTTCAGCAGAGGAAATGTCTTCTTTCTGATTCTTACGACGAGCTACTAGTCTAAGTTCTGGGTCAAAGCGCACTTCCTCATAGTCTAGGCCAAGCTTGCTCAGCATCTCTTTGCCTATGTTGTTGAGGTTAGTGGCCCAATCTATGTAATTTTCGCCACTTAAGCGCTTGAGGCTGTCGCGCGCAATTTCTAAGGCAACTTTGGCACGTTTGGCGCTGTGCAGCTTAAATTCAGTGAGGTCTAGTTCTTCTAAGCATGATAGATATTGTTCATCACAATTGCCAGAAAGTGTCCTTACTCGCTGGAGAAGTTCTTCTCTCTCTTCTTTCAGGCCTTCGACTTTGGCTAGATCTTGGGGGGCTTCTTCGCCTTCTGTTTCTTCTTCGCTAATTGGTGGCATTGTTTCAACGCCAGGGAACTGCGAGCGCAGAGCATCAAGCTGCTGAATCACCCTTGTTTGGTAGTCTTCCAGTCCTTTCACTACTGAGGGCAGTTCAGCTATCGCGGTGCCGCTTTCGCTCTCTAGGCTAGTCAGTTCATCGTTGATGCGCTCGCTGATCTCTTCCAGACCACGAGCGATAGCAGCAGGAGAACTAAGGTCTAGTTCCATGCCGACTTTGTGCAATATGTTGCCTAGAGCTTGTTCGGTATCATCAAGTTCTTCTTTTAACTGACTTAGTTTTCTTGCTGAACTATTGGCGTCTTGGAAGGTCTGTTCTAGTACTCTAGCTTCCTCTGTGTAGGCTGAGAGGCCTTGGCTGAGCTGTTTAGCGGTGTTGGCTGTAAGCTGTGCATTTGGCTTGCCGACTTTGTTGACAAAGACAGTTAGGTCGGCTTTGAACTTAGACAATGTAGCTTGTTTTTGGTCAAGCAATTGTTCTATTAAGTCGAGCTCTTTTAACTTACTCGCTTGTACTGCATATTGATCAAGCCTGGCGAGCAGGTCTGCTCTGGCGGCGAGGCCAACTTTTCGAGCTAAGGTATCTAGCTTTAGTTCAAGGGCACCAACTGTATTATGCTTTTCTTCTAGGTCGTTGATGATGCGCAGCTTGTCTGCTTCTATAGCTTGAAAATCGCTGGCATACATTACTTCAGGCTTGAATACAGGTACTGCAATGAAGGCCGTACCGGCCATTCCGAGAATTCCTAATAGCAGAAGAACCGGTGCAATGAAGGCTGCCTGCTTAACTGTAATCATTAAAACCACGGCTAGTACTGCCATGATTATTGAAGTTAAACCAAGCACAATGGCTAAGTTGCGCTTCTTCTCGCCTTCTTGCTTACGCTTAATCTCAAATTCTTTATGCTTGGCCCGAGATTGATGCAGGGCCCTTTCGCCGTTAGTAATTTGATCTTGAAAGGCCAAAATTAGTGAATTATACGAGCGTGCATTTTCAATGCCTTCTGCCTCGAGCGATTGCATTGATTTTCTGATTTCATCTATCTCTGCTTCGCTGGCTTCTGCTCCAGCCAGCCGCTCTCGTTCACTTTTCCTTCGGGCTTTGAGATCGGTTATCTCTTCTTCAATCACGCTCATAGTGCCCGCGATTGAGGCTACTTGCTGAATTTCATCTAGACTGAATGTGTCTAGGCCCTTAGAACGTGATACTAGACTAGCTTTCTTTTCTTCGTATAAACCTTGCTGAGGCGCTAGTTCCAGGGTGATACGCTCAAGCTCAGCGGCTTTGTGCTGGCGGCGCTCTAATAAATCTTCTATTGGTCGCTTTAGGTCAGGTGGAAAAGCTTCTACTGTTGATAGCTGAGAAAGGCGTGTGCTTACTTCTTTATGGCGACTGAGAATTTCGCGTAATTTGTTCAGGCGCCCTTGGGCGTCGGTTAACTGAAATTTGAGGTTCTGATATTCGGTTGCTTTGAAGCGGCTGCTATCGCCGGACAATACTCGATTGATAATCATCAGACGATCGAAAGAGGCCGCTACGTCTTGCCGGTCTCTTTCAAAGGCACGAATTTTATTGAGTAAATCTTGCCGCACCAATTCTAGGTCGCGAATTAGATTGTCTGCCTTAACTTTTCGATTGGCGACTGGTAGTTGATTAAGGGTATCGCCCAGTATACGCACTGCTTGAGCCGAAGTGCCTGAGGGGCTGGCTGAGTCGGCAATGCCTTGTACGAGGGTGGCTAAATCTTGGGCCCCACCAAAGGCATGTTCGTCCAGTTCTCGCTGGCCAACAAAGCAGGTACTGAGGAAGAGCTCGCGGGTCATACCAGTAAGTTTCAGGCCAACTTCGTCTTCTCCACTTTCACCCTTAAACTGATGGGTTACTTCAACATTATTGCGATCGCGATCAAAGACCTGAAAAGTTTTTGATTGGAAATCGCGAACTATGGTCAGTCTTCTATCGAGAGCGCTGACATCCATGCGGGCAGAATAGGTGGCGCCTGATTTTGGTTTGCGGGCTTCTCGTTGAGAGAGATG
>LNEX01000137.1 GCA_001464165.1 bacterium Ga0077546 | reverse complement strand
GCTCAACCCACATTTTTTCCTCTCACCTTTTTTGTTCGCAAAGCGTCGAGGCCGTAATACAATGCATCTTCTACAGTTTTGCCAGAAACGTCAGCCCCAGGAATTCCGCTTAGGCTATCGCCTCCTAATTCTTGATTTTTTGCTCTTTCTGCTTTTGTTTTCATTTCAAGCATTGCTTCGATATATTTCCATTCAGTGGTGCGTTGGTCAAAGCGCTCGGCCAAGTAGTCGGCACGAGTATTGTCTACTACCAATAAGTGATAAAAGTCTGAAGCCATCTGGTCGGCAACTTGTTTAGGATTAGCCCCTGGCTTGTGGCGACCTTCTAGGTTGATGGCGATGATGTCGCAGTCGGCTCTAACGCCGCTCTCTTCAATGTTGACTAGAATTTCGTCCTGAATGTCTTCATCTCCTAGACCTGACACATCTACGGTAACTAGCATCATGCGCCGTACATCAAGTTCTTGTGGAACTAAATTGACAACAGAATTGCCACTGCTATCTATCTCAATTTCACCGAGAATGGCATAACGTGGGCCTAGCTCGTCAAATGTTCCGCCAGCTAGACAACCGGCATAGGCACCAAGTAATTTTTCATCAGCTGTTGTGATTTGATAAGCTTCTTTGATATTGCCTACGGCAGCATAGGTCAGTCCTTGATTGGCCAATTCGCTTTCTGAAAACGGATAAACCAGTGGCTTTTGTACTTGTTGACGACTGGCATCAGCTATTACTGATGGATGGGTCTCTAGGGTGCCAGCAAATACGCCAATGTTGATTTTTGCAGTAGCTAGCTTTGGCAGTTTACCCGATAAAATTCGCTCAGTGCGCCGTGAGGCTTTTGAAAAGGCGCGGCCGACAAAAGCCACATCATCTCGATGTGGGTGAGCCACTGCAGCGAAGTGCTCAGAGGTGAAAATGTGTACGTTGGCTGGCCAGTGGCGATAGCCTCGGGCTGAAAGCATGTCGTTTGTATAAAGACAGCTGCGAGTATAAAAATCTCTGTGGCCAGGAGCTATATAGACAGGAATGTCGCCTAGTGATGCCACCGCTTCGATTAAGGTATTAACTGTGAAACCCGTGACCGTAACGTTGTCCCACAATCCACCGGGAATAATTATGGCATCTACATTCTCACGTTTAGCCAAGCTGAAGGCATTGATTGTCGCTTCGAGAATTTCTCGGGCCCTTTCAGTTCTTTCTTCTCTGGGCAAGGCAAAATTGTTGTGAGTCAAATTGGTATTGGTCATACCGGCGTGGGTGAGCTTTGAGTCTAAAAGCACATCTGAGAACTGCAAGAATTTAAATTTGCCTACTGTCTCTGTCATTTTCAATGTTCGATCTTCTCAATTATTGTGGCAATGCCTTGCCCTACACCTATACACATTGTAGCTAAGCCGTATCTAACGCCTTCCCGTTTATCGAGTTCATGCACGAGGGTGGTGAGTATGCGGGCACCGCTGGCCCCGAGCGGATGGCCTAGGGCAATTGAGCCGCCATTTGTATTGAGCTTATCTGACTTACTATCTATTCCCAGGTCTTGGCAGCAAGCAAGCACTTGTACCGCAAAAGCTTCATTGAGCTCAATCAAATCAATGTTGTCGATAGTTAAATTGGCCCGTTCTAGGGCTTTCTTACTGGCAGGTACCGGTCCGATGCCCATTATTGCCGGGTCTACACCAGCTACGGCAGCTGAGACAAAGCGGGCCATAGCATTAAGGCCCAACGATCGAGCTTTATCAGCCGTCATAATTAGCAATGCAGCTGCACCGTCATTGATGCCTGATGAATTTCCAGCGGTAACGGTGCCACCTTCACGGAAGGCTGCCTTGAGTTTGGTCAAGTCAGCCATGACGGTTTCGGGTCTCGCGTGTTCATCTACTTTAACGATTTCAACGGCCCCTTTTTTCTTGGGCACATTGACCGGCACGATTTGACTGTCAAAACGACCAGCCTCGAAGGCATTCTTGTATTTTATTTGGCTAGCCAGAGCAAACTGGTCTTGGGCTTCTCTGCCTATACTGTATTTCTCAGCAACGTTTTCAGCTGTTTCGCCCATCGCGTATGGATGATGCAAGGCCGAAAGTTTTTTATTGAGGAAGCGCCAACCCAGCGTAGTATCTATCAATTTCATATCGCCGCGGGGAAAGGCCCCTTCTGGTTTAGCCATAACAAAAGGCGCCCGACTCATCGATTCAACGCCGCCAGCAATAAAGATATCGCCCATGTCGTTTTTTATGGCGTTGACAGCATCATTGACAGCCATTAGGCCGGAGCCGCAGAGACGATTGACCGTGCCGCCAGCCACAGAAATAGGTAGACCTGCTAAGAGTGCCGCCATGCGAGCAACGTTGCGATTGTCTTCACCAGACTGGTTGGCACAGCCAAGTAGCACGTCTTCAATTTCTTCAGGAACTACCTGAGGATTGCGCATCAGTAGCTCAACAATTACGTGTGCAGCAAGATCGTCTGGTCGTACATCTTTCAGGGCACCACCATATTTGCCAATTGGGGTGCGCACTGCATCGACTATTACAACTTCTCTCATTTGCTTCCTTTTTCTTAGAATCAAGTTTATTTGGTTAACCAGATCTCGTCATCTTGTGCTAACAGAGCTAGCGAAGTTTCGGGAGTGGCAGCGTTAGCTGCCGCGGCTCGTCTTACTTCTGGGTTTTTGTCTTTGGCCAGTATGGCCAAGGTTTCCGGTAAACTGGCTGGATTCGCTGCGGCTCTGGCCCGGACTAAGTCTTCGGGGTCTTGTGCTAAGGTTTTGAGTAGCTCACCACTGGCATTGCGGTTGGCGGCGCAAGCGGCGCGTACATATTGGCTTTTGTCTGAAGTCAGCAATTTTAATGCTTCGGCACTGAGCTTAGGCTGAGCTGCTACTTGAGCACGCAGGCTCTGGTCGCTGTCTTTGGCCAAAGTTGAAAGCACGGCCGCGGTGGTCTGCGGTCTTGTGGCCAGCACAAACTTTACTTCTTCAGCTGCTGTTAATTTGGTCAAGGCCCCTTCGGGCAAGTCGCCGCGTTGCAAGAGGGCGCGGCGAATGGCATTGCAGTCATAATCAGCGAGGGCCATGAGCGTTTCGCCCGCGATATTAGGATTTGTCGCCAGTGCTGTTTGTACAGTGATCGCATCATCTTGAAGTAGCGCTGTGAGCAATTTTGATGGCACTTTACTGTTGACTGCAAGAGCTTCACGCACTAGGGCGTCATTGTCTTTGGCTAAGGCAACGAATATCTCGTCGCTAATTTTGGCCTTGGTGTTATGGGCCAGTGAGGCGCGCACTCTGGCGTCTTTATCTTGAGCTAAGGTCTTAATTAGAGCGCTTGATAGAGCCTGATTGCCAGCCAGATTCATACGCACTAGAGCGCTGGGATCATTGGCCAGTTTTTCGTAGTCAGACTGAGCTAATTTTGATTCGCCTAGGGCAGCTAAGATTTGTGCAACTGCAATAGTATTGTCTCCTACCATTGCCTTTATGCTTTCGGGCTTGGTATTGCCGTTGAGAGCAACGGCACAGCGCACAGTGGTGCTACTGTCTTTGCTCAAAGCACTTAGTACGTCGCTATCAGTATTCGGATTAGCGGCGCATAGCGATCGCACAATCTCATTATTGTCTTTGGCTAATTTTGCCAAAACTTCCGCACTGCTGGCATAGTTTGAGGCCACGGCCTGACGCACATCTTGGTGGCTGTCAACGGCAAGTTTTGCCAAAGTGTCTTTACTTGTGCTTTGATTTAGGGCTACTGCTTCACGCACAATTGTATTGCTGTCTTTTGCTAATAAATCAAGTAAAGCCACTGGACAAGCCGAGTTGCCTGCCACCATTGAGCGCACACCAAGATCACCATCGTTGGCAAGAGTTGTGAACGTAGCTGGGGGAACCGGCAAGCGCGCTAGAAAAGTACGCACTAGACGATCACCAATTCGGCTCAGTCGATTTGTTACTTGCGGCCCAGAGCGCGGGTTTCTTGCTAATGACAAGAGTAGATATTCAGTGTAAACTGGCCCCTGTGAGAGCTTCTCTAATATAGGTTGGGGAGTGTTTGGATTGGCTGCTAAAGTTTCGCGTACTCGCGGAGTGGCTGCTGCTAGCAGCTTATCGAGTGTGGCCAAATTAGGTAGACTGCTAGATTTTAAGAGCGACTCTACAACTGTTTGGTCGCTATCGACGGCTAGTTTTTCTTTGATTTCTTCACTAAGTTTGGCGTTGCTGGCCACTGCTCGGCGGACAAAGCTGCTTGGGTCAGAGGCTAGTTTTGCTAGGGCTGAATCTGGGGTGGCACTGTTACCTGCTGCGGCAACTTTGATTGCTTGTATTGGATAGCTGTCGACAGTGACAGATCCAGCTGCAACAGCTCGTGCACTTGAGTTGACCGTGCGCATTGGCATGGCTAAATCTTTGTTGTTATCTTGAGCGCTAGCTAAATTGCTGGGATAGCTGAAGAGCGGTAGACTCTGGGAAGCTAAAGACAGTCCTAGAGCTAATTTCAGTCCCGATCTGACAATCAAATTGCGCTTGCGGCACTCGTGGTACTTTTTCAGCATCCAAAATCCTTTTAACTAGTACGTAAGGGCGTAAGAACGATTGCCATTAGCCCGCGTTGTGAACCTCGCGAATAATCGTCAGTAGCACGTTGCGGTCTAATTCTTGGGTGGCGTACTCGATATATTTTACTTGCCAGTCTTCTAAGTCTTGTAGCACCACCGATAGTGATGTTCCGGCTGAACGTGCGGCCGCCATGTCAACTCCGACATCGGCTTGCCTTGAGAGAATGAAGACTCGGGCTCTGCCTGAATAGCCTAATGTGTCCCGCAGAGAAAGGCGCAGGAATGCTTCTGATCTTTCTATGCCGATAGTTTCAGTAATACGCTTGACCAAAGTTTGGAATTTTGTCAGCGGTCCGAACAGATCAACTGTGGGAACAGTGACAAGCTCGTATGACAGTAGTCGGTCAATGGCGGCCGCGGCATCAGCAGTTGTGACGTCGCCCAAATTGCGGATAACTAGTGCAATGGTATGGAGGCCGTCGAGGGCATTCCACAAACGGCTCATCATGGCGCGTTCGGTAGCTGAGAGCACAAACTTCTCTTTGGGATCGGTGAGCTTCTCGTCTGCCAAGTAATTTTTTGGATCTTGCAGCTTTTCTAGTATTGAGTCTGCTGCTTTAGGTAGTTTCTTCCAAGTAACTTCAGTGTTGTCGGCCGCCAATGCGGCGTCTAATAGTAATTTATCGAGAGCTTTTGATACCTTACAAATGTCTTTCGCTAGGTCGGCTGGCGGTGTACGTTGGACAAAGACGAAAATTCCTTGTTTCCAGGCTGAGGCAAATTCAGTTACAGCCTTGTTCCCCATGATTTTCCCTAACTTAGCATGGGTGATTTTACCCATCTCGAACAGCGCTCTGAATTGCATATCGCGATATTCAACCGAGAGCACTCCAGTCTCGCGATTAGTTGCTAGGTTTTGCAGAAGGTTTGACGGATCTGTCGAGCCCAGGTGGCCGACTAGTGATTGCACTTTGTCGTCTTCCCCAGCTACAGCGCCAAGATTGACCTTGTCGTTTTCTTCAGTTTGACCATAGAAAGCTTGGTCTTGTAGAGCAATTTCAAGCTGGCGACTGGTAAATATCTGTTTCTTTACAGCGAGGGTGCCTAGGGCCATTTTTTGTTTGGCTGGCATTGAATTGAGTTCCATCAACATATCGTCGAGCTGGGCTTTAGAAATCAGTCCTGAGGCGATGAAATACTCTTTTATAGTAAATGCTGTTTTGGTTTTGAAGCAATTAACTAAAAACGGAATTTTAGCGAAAATCGGATAGATTGATTTTTCTGCTTCTAGCTCTTTGATGCGTTCTAAGAACTCTGATTCTGAAAGGCGACCTTGGGCAACGACTTTGTTGATTAGGGTGACCACTGGTGAATAGTTATCAATAGCCGATAGCAGCAGATTACGGCGGTGGTGGGCGGTCATATTGATTTTTAGGTCGAGCCCGTGGCTGGTTAGGACGGGCACAGTCGACATCAATACTTGATGAGAAAGATCTGTGCTTTCTTCAACAAACGAAGTGGCACTACCTAAGGCCGTTTGGATGAACTTAGTCAGGGTGGGTGAATAGTCGAATAGTTCTGAGTGATTGTCAAAGACGTGGAAAGACATTAGCCCGGTTAAAGACTGGCGCACTATGGCTATAGCCTTGTCTGCCTTGAGGAAGATCAGAGCGCCTGATAATTCGAGTAGATTCTCGGCCAAACGGCCCGCTTCAACCAGTATTTCTGCTGGAAAAAGATAGCCGCACAGGGTTGAGTCAATGAGAATGGCATCATACAAGCGTTTTGACTTGCTCAATGCTGCTATTTCGCTAAGAAGTTCCGGGCCATATTTGAGAACAATGATGTTCTGCTGGGAGCCCGTACGGTCCTTGGTTAGCTTGATTTCGGTTGGTTCAACCGCCACTTTCAGCTCTTGAAATTCAGTGTAGTAAAGGCAGGCTGTAGGTTAGCCCTTAACATTAGCCCATAATACCTTAACAGATTTCAGCCCCTACGTCTTCACTAGTCATAGGGTATACTTTTGTCGATTGTCAGAAGGTCAAATCATTGAGCATTTCCTGTAAGTCTAAATTTTATGACGCTCGCCGCTATACTTCGCTCTTGGCTTGTTTGGCGATAGTTTGTCCACTTTCAGCGCCAGCAGCCTTAGCTCAGCGACTGATGGACCAACAAGGCCTGTCGCGACCAATTGAAAACCCAGGCGATGTTGTCAAAGAGCAGGAGGCTATTCTTCCTGGGCAAGCGCCAGAAGTTTCGCCTATGCGCCAGCGTATTCAACCTTTGCCCAAGGCCGGGGTGACCAACGATCTGCTGGTAAAAAAAGGCACAACTACTCCTCTTTTGAAGGCTGAAGTTACCTATTGCGTGCCGAAAGGCACTGGCATCAAACTCAAGCTTTCATCTGTGCCCACTCAAGGTATGCACTTGCTAGATCGTGATATGGACGGCAAGCTGCATCCAGCTCATGTGGGAGATGTCATCACTGCCTCTACTTCTGAAGACATTTATGTCGAAGACAATAAAGTGATCCCGGCTGGCACAGTATTTAAAGGCCGGGTCTCGTCAGTTAAGCCTCCCCGTCGAGTGCAGCGACCAGGTTGGTTAGAGATTTCGTTTACTGAACTAGCTTTACCAAACGGCAAGCGCTTTGCCTTCTCGGCTGAAGCTAATAATTTTAAAAAGGCCACTCTTAAAGGTGTAGCTAAAGGCACTGGAATGGTGGCCGCAAATATGGCCGGTGGTGCCATTGTGGGTACTTTAGCGGCCTACCAGATTGTTGGTGGAATGCGTGGGTCAGCGGCCTGCCACTATTACAATCTGGCTGGGGGAGCTGCTGCTGGTGCCTTGATCGCTGCCGGTCACGCCATCATGAAGAAGGGCGACCGCGCAACCCTTGAGCCCGGCGATGATCTCAATCTATCTATTGATAATGAACCTGGATGGCTTGTCTATCGAGGTCGGTAAAACCAAAGTAATAAAGGATGGTCTTGATGGTCACTTTATTCGCATGGACGTAACCATCGATAACAACAGCGACCGCAAGCTCAGCGCCATAGATCTTTATTTGCGCGACACTAATGGCAATAAGTATCCTGTGGGTATGGGACCCGGAGACGACTCTGAGTTTCTCTTTACCCTTGAGCCCTATTCTTCGCTGCAGACTAAATTGTTCTTTGCCACTGAATATCCAAAGCTCAGGCATGAGCTTATATGGATTGACCATCGAACCCGCAAAGTATGTTTCAGGCAGAAGTTAGAGTAAATCTTAGAAAAACTGAAAATAAGCGAAAATACTTTGCGTAATCCTACGTAGAACGCCATTGACTGACTAAATTAGCAACCTATAATGTATTTACTGAGTGTTTACTGAGTATCTCTAATTAGTAAAAGTATTTAGTAACTGATTTTCGCCACTAATAATTTGGTACCTTACACAAGAGACCGACCTAGTTTCTTTGTTGGGTTCTCGCTGTTGATTTGAATTGACGCACTTACTAACTGAGATTTGATTACTCATATTTGATACTCATATTTGATTACTGACTTGTTTATTACTAATTTGTCCGAGCTTAGCACCCCAATGACAGCAACTTTAGCCCTCGAAACAACAATTTCTCTTAACTACGAGCGCGAGCAAGTATCCCTTCAAGGTGCCTCAGCGCCTAGCCAGTCCCAGCTTAGCCCGGCAGCTAATCTAGATCAGTCATTGATGCTTGAGCTAATTGCTCAATCGCAAGTTGTTTCTAACGAAGTTTTGTCACAAGTGGCTCAGCTGGCCAGTATGCGCAATAGCCAAGTAATTGATGTATTGTTCGAGAGTGGGTTTGTGGCAGCGAGCGATCGTCGGGCATTTATTGATGCTGCTCAATCTATTCGCTCAAACTGGCTTTTTAAGCCTTGGGCAGTGCAGGCACTCAATCGCGCTCTGAACGATTTTCTGCCTTTCAGCCAAGTCTTAGAAGAACTCGATTTGCACCCAAGCAATGCTTTCTCTGATAGTTCTCTCGGGCAGCTAGCTATGGCCTGTCAGTTGATAGATCGTGATCAGTTTAATCAGGCTAGACAGTACAGTTTAGCGCGAGGCCTGACTATTGGTCAGAGCCTGAACCGCTGTTGCGGAATGCCAATTTCTATGTACAAGATACTAATTGATGGTCTGGCCCGTCTTACTACTGGACAGATTACAGAAGAGCAATTGCGACAACGAGTGCGCAATGCTCGCATGGAGAATACTTTGACTGGTGCCGTTGGTGCTGCCAGTCAGTCGCTCAAGTTGGCTCACAGTACACTTGGTTTTGCTATTTATGCCAACAATCGCGACATCCTTGAAGTGCTGGACCTATTGGTTCAGGCTAACTGTCTTAGTGAAGTAACGGCCTTAGGGTTAATGGAAGCTGCTTTGCAGAATAAACTTTCGTTTGAGTCTGTTTGGCACGAGTGTTCTCCAATCGAGACTGTAGTTTTGCAAAAGGCTCGGGCCCTGCATAGCTTAGTCGCAGTTGGTCAAATGAGCCCGCAGCAAGCGGTCGGCCATTTGCGAGAATTTAGTCTGGCACGTTGAACTTATTGGATTTGCTAGACCGAATATGCCGAATTTATAGAAGAAGAAAAGCTGCCACTGTATATAGTGGCAGCTTTTCTTCTTCGCCGGCCAATAAAAAAAAGCAGAGAGTATCTCTGCTTTTTCCATGATTTTTTTTGTTGCAACTGAGTTCTAGGCGGCCACCAAGTCGACGTTATAGCTTAATCTGACAAAGTCATATTCGACTCTGATTGAGACGGTGTTTTGGGTGGCGAATTCTAGACGGACCCGGCCAAGATTGTTGGCGCTATATTCGCTCCAGTGTTCTGGTACAGAGACGATCACGTTTTCTGGACCCCATTCTTCAACATAGGCTTTCAGTACTTGGCAGAGTTTTTCTTCATCGGCTGGGTGGTTGAACATACTCATCATGGTGTTGCTGCCTCTTAGTTGTATAAAGAGTGTAGTGAGGCTGCAAGCAATCAGCAATTGGTGGTAATCCCACCGGGTTCGTACAATGCCCAAAGTATTCTGCTCTAACCGAGAACCGAGAACCGAGAACCGAGACTCAATAGCGCAAACTGGCTAAATCAGCTTCTAAGGCAACACAGTCGATATAGCGCTGATCGACATCACTTGCTGTGGCTTTGGCCAGTATTCTTTTCATAGCTTCGCTTGCTATTGTCTCTTGCGACTGATTGGTAATGGTGGGCTGCGTCAAGGTTTCGCAGTCTAGTGCTGTGAGCATAAAGTAGAGAGTGCAGCCAATCGAGTAAATATCGCTCTGGGGTGAATCGTAGCCAGCATATTGCTCAGGGGCAACATAGCCGTTTTTGCCGCAAACTTTTAACTTCCGTTCTTTAGAGTAGAAGTGGGCGATTGTGAAGTCAATAACGCAAACTGAGCCATCTTCTTTTAGTATTAGATTTTCTGGAGTGATATCTCCATGAATTATAGCTGGGGAGAAAGAGTGCATATAAGCCATAACTTGGCACAGTGAAATGGCAATCTCGCGAGCCTTAGCTTCGCTAAATGAACCGTGCATGCTGACCAGATCATGAATGGGCGTTCCTACTACAAATTCAAGCACGAGATAGCCCCGATGGTCTTCTTCGAAGCAGTCGAGCAATTTCACTACTCCGGGATGATTGAGTTTGGCTAGAATGGTCGCTTCGCTTTTGTGTACAGGTGGTTCAGCATTTTCGTTGTTAATTGCATCGATTTTAGTAGGTAGTATGTATTCCTTTAGCACCACTATCTCACTAGCGTCTAAGTCTACATTTTTAGTGTTTCTCTTAGCCAGGTAAGCTCGTCCCTGACCGCCAGCGCCTAGTTGTCTAGTGACTGTGTAAAGGCCGTTGGCTAGGTTGTCTCCGCTATCAAGAATGTCTGTTCGTAAACGTTTGCCGGCATTATCGAGACTTTCTAACCACAGATTGGTGTAGCGCAGCATATGGCTGGTTTCAAAATTGTCAGGCAAGGTTAGGTGCAGTTCTGCTTCTGGGGCATATTTAATTAGGCTCTCAATGATTTCTTCTCTCGATACCCAACGAAAAGCGTTGGCGCTCGTGAGTTTGAACGATACATTTAGGCTTGAGTTGATGATAAACCACTGCCTGAAATGACCGTTGCTGTCTGGTTTCCCGCGTTCTTCGACCGATGTAATTTCCTTCCAGTTGATTACATAGTCTACTGATTCAAATGCTGAGTCTTCCATGCGACCGATTGATAGACCGCGCTCAGTTATGGCTAGGATGTTGAGCAGCCTGTGCTGTCTGCGGTAATTTATAAATAGAATAGTGCCACTGATAAAGATGGCTAGGATGGCCCAGGCAAAGGCTTGGTGTTTGTTGAAGATAGCCAAATAGGAGTGGTTTATCAACAGAATCGAATAGATATATAGGGCTGGTATGAGAATGATCAGCGAGTTTTTGCCGAGCTTAGAATAGTCCTCCGGAACGCAGGTTAGAACCTCGTTTTTATCTTTCTGCATGGCTGTTTCTGCTGCTAATTAGTGACTCTAGTCTGGCAATAATTTCTTTGGTGCGAATAGTTCTATCTTTTAGGTCGAGCTTGAGGCAGTCATTGACGAGGTGCTTGAGATTGATTGATTTGATTGTGCTGTCTTTAGGCAAATAGTTCTGTTCATATGGCAGTGGGTTTTTGCCAGTGGCAAGAAAGTACATTAAGCAACCAAAGGCGTAAATGTCGCTTGCTAGGTTGGATTTGCCTTTGATCTGCTCTGGTGGCATATAGGCAATTTTGCCGACCACTGTGCCCGTGGCTGTGCCTAAGAATATACTTGAGGCGCCAAAGTCAATTAGCCTAATTTTTCCATCCTCGCAGATGATGACATTGTCAGGAGTGAAGTCTCGATGAACGATTGGTGGTTCCATGTGATGCAAGAAATGGAGAACCTGGGCCATTTGTATGCCCCATTCGATAATCGTTACTTCGCTCACTGCCCCGTGTTTTGCTGTAAAATTTCGCAGAGTTTTGCCCTTGATGTGCTCGAGCAGCAGATAATGGCGGTTATCTTCAACAAAATAGTCATAAATTTTGACTATGCGAGGGTGCGAGATTTTTGTTAAAAGAGTGGCTTCACGCTCAAACAATTCAACTGCCTTTTTGAATTTGTCATTTTCGCGTGAGCCAGAAAAGACTGATTCTTTTAGGACAACTGGCCCACGTTGATCATGCTTGGCTAAATAAACTGCCGACATGCCGCCGCTGGCTACCTGGGCGAGCACCGTAATGCATTGCTGTAATCTATGACCTTGCTCTAGGGGGATAAAGTTGGTAGAAGCAAAACGCTGATCAAGATGACTTTGCCACAGTTCTGTGAAGTCGAGAGGATCGATCAGTCTCCTTTCTTTGATGCCTAAAGCCGCGATGGTTTCACTTGGGTGAATCGCAACTTTGGGGCAATAATATGAGGCCTGGCTAAGCGCAGCCTCAAGATTCAATTTTGATATGGCGCTTAGCTCTAAGACTAGTGCGGGCTGGCGATGAAATTCAAGCACGAGCTGATTTGGCTCTAGGGATGGCTGGCCATTTTTTGCAAATGTAATTTTGGTTAGGTCCGACCAGGCATAGAGCTTTTCATCAAGTGAGCCCAATCGTGAAATTTCAATACCGCGAGAATCGAGTTTGATTTTGCCGAGTGAAAGAAAGGCCAGGGCCGGTAGGGTAATGCCGACGGTGAGCAAGCCTAGCAAAATTGTTAGAACAAATAATTCTGGCGCCAGCACATAGAGCACTGGCAGAGAGGCTGTGACAGCGGTGGTAACAAGAAGGGCCCAATTTACTAGCCAGCCTTCTTGCTTGTGACGCTGATAGAAATCGCTAAAGTCGAGCTCTTTGAAAAATCTGCTGGCTGTTGGCATTCCGCTGTAGCGGTTGTAGTGAAATTGCACAGCTGGTGGGGAATAGAGCGCTGAATCTCTCGTATCTAATGCATTTCTAATATTCAGTGCATTCCTTATATTCAGTGCATTCCTATGGCTGAGCTATACAGCAGCTTTATTGAAGCAGCGTCGCGCGGGCTGAGGGTGCGGTCTTGATCAGTTACCCTGGTAGAAAAGAACATCATGTCTTGCGGGTCGCGGGTATGACCGCCGAATCCCAAAGCATGTCCAATTTCGTGCAAACATATTTGCCGTATGCGATTGTTCGTCAGGGGCAGCTCAGCCATTTGAGCAACAGTCAGTATTTTGATTGTGCCTTTGACGATGCCTTGTGAATTAGTGAAGACAATTGTCTCTCCAGCCTCAGCTTTGTTGCTGAATGAATTAGAATCATTAGTCCATGAGCAAGTGAGATCGGCTTGGCTAGGGTCTTTCACACTTATAAATGAAAGTTTGTCTTGAGCCCCTTGCTGCCAGGTGGCAAAACTTTCTTCCAGAATTTGAGCATATTGAGGCAGGAAGCCCGGTACACCTTTGCCAGATGCTATATAGACCTTGATCGGAATTTTGCTATCGGGCCATCTGGTTAAATGACCAGCAAGTTCGCCCAGATAGTTGTCTCGTGAACTGGCATCAGGGGGAGTGTAGCGCGGGATCGTGCCGTTTGCTAACTCTTTCTTTAGACCGGCAATCAAGCTGGAGATTTTGCTGGCATCTTTGTGGCCGGGAAAGCGCTGCATAAATTCGCTATAGGTAGCTATGGCTTCGTTTACTTGCCCCTGTGATTGGTATAGTCCACCCAGGGTGAGCCACGTGGCAGCCAGATCTGGCTTGAGTTGTTTTGCTGCTTCTAGCTCTTGCAAGGCTTCGCTGTTGCGGCCTAATTTTGCCATGGCCAAGCCCAGGTTGTTATGAATTTCAGCCATTTGCGGTGCGAGCTTCTCTGCTTGCAACAATAGATCTATTGCTTCTTGATTGCGATTAGCCTGGAGCAAAGGAATTGATTGGTTTAGCATTTGCAGCGCTTGAAAGCGCTCTTGGGTGATTGGCTGGCCATCAACGTAATATTGCTGTTGCTGATTCTGGCTCTGATTTTGATTTTGATATTGATTCTGATTCTGATTCTGATATTGGGCTAGGGCGGCCTCGCCTAAGCATGTACTTAGACAAATACCTAGGCAAAGACAGCTCAATAAGCTTGTGGCAATCGTTGAGCGTTTCTTCGCAGCTTGCAGCATCTATATCTCTCTGGCTATGCCTGGTTAGGCTTTGTTTATTGCAGCTTCTTTGTTATCTAGAGCGGCTATGCCCGGTAGTTCAATTCCTTCAAGAAACTCTAGAGAAGCTCCGCCGCCGGTGCCGACATGGGTCAAGAGTTCGTCCTCAACTCCCTTTAGTTTAAGGGCAGATACCGAATCTCCGCCACCAATAATGGTTTTTGTACCAGTTTTGGTTAGGTCAACCAAGCAGTCAATCAATCGCCATGTTCCGTGCTCGAAGCCGGACATCTCGAATACACCTAGCGGGCCGTTCCAGAGAATAGTTTTGCATGGGGCTAAGGCGGCGACGATTAGTTTGAGAGATTCGGGGCCTAAATCAAGTCCAATATCATCACTTTCGATTTCGCTCACTTTTACTACTTTAGTAGCAACCCCGGCTTTCATTTCTTTAGCCACGACTACATCGACAGGCAAAAGCAAATTGACGCCTTTGGCTTTTGCTTTTTCTTCTAGCTCTTTGCAGTAAGCGAGACGGTCTTCTTCTACCAGTGATTTGCCGACATTGAGACCCTGAGCTTTGAGAAAGCTAAAGGCCATGGCTCCGCCGATTACCAATACATCAACACGGCTCAAAAGATTTTCTAATACGCCGATTTTGCTTGAGACTTTCGCGCCACCAATGATAGTGGCAAACGGGCGAGCTGGATTATCTAAGGCAGAAGAAAGCATTTCGATTTCTTTTGCCACTAGCATACCGGCTAGAGCT
>LNEX01000136.1 GCA_001464165.1 bacterium Ga0077546 | reverse complement strand
AAGCCTTCTTCGTTCTTATCTTCTTCTTCGTGGAATCTAACATTTTCCATTAAGGCAACGTCACCGTCATGCATTTCGTTTACTGCCTTTTCGGCCTTGATGCCAATGCACTCGTCGACAAAGTGAACTGTTTTGTGGCCCATCTCCGCTAGTAGCTTTTGCAAATGCTCAGCCACTGGCTTTAGGGAGTATTTAGCTGCTACTTTACCTTTGGGACGACCGAGGTGGGAAAGTAAAACTACTTTAGCGCCAGCTTTGGCCAACCAAGAAATGGTGGGGAGAGCTGCTTTGATGCGGGAATCATCTGCCACCGTGCCATCTTCATTTTGCGGTACATTGAAATCTACTCGTACCAGTACCTTTTTGCCTTGGAAGTGCTTGGCGCCTTGATCTTGAATAGTTTTCTTCATCTGTACCTAACTCGTGAGTGGTGGTAATTGCTAAATATACAGAAAGACGCCCCCAATTTGAGGGCGTCTTCTTGTTTAAGACTAGGCTTTAGCGGCGACTGGGAGCTTTTTCGCTACCATGGTTGCTAGTTCGACCAAGCGGTTGCTATAGCCCCACTCGTTGTCGTACCAGGCTAGCACTTTAACCATGCGATCACCGACTTGCATTGTCAGGTCAGCGTCGTAGATGGAAGAGTGCTTGTTGCCTTGGAAGTCGATTGAAACTAGTGGAGTTGTGCAATAGGAGAGAATGCCTTTTAGAGGGCCTTCTGCTGCTTCTTTAACACATTTGTTGATAGCTTCAACAGTGACTTCTTTCTTCAAGGTGATGGTTAAGTCAACTACTGATACGTTTGGTGTAGGCACGCGCATGGCAAAGCCATTGAGTTTGCCTTTGAGGTGTGGCATTACCAAACCGATAGCCTTAGCAGCACCGGTGCTTGAAGGAATCATGGACATGGCTGCAGCGCGAGCGCGGCGCAGGTCATTGTGAGCGCCATCGAGCAGTTTCTGGTCGAGGGTATAGCTGTGAATTGTGGTCATCAAGCCTTGTTCGATACCGAAAGCATCGTCAATAGCTTTAGCTACAGGAGCCAAGCAGTTGGTTGTGCAGCTGGCATTAGAGATGATGTTGTGCTTTTCAGCGTCATAGTTTTTGTCGTTTACACCAAGAACGATGGTGATGTCTTCGTTCTTAGCTGGAGCTGAGATCAATACTTTCTTGGCGCCAGCGGTAATGTGGGCTTTGGCTTTTTCAGCATCGGTGAAGACGCCGGAGCATTCTAGAACGATGTCGACATTGAGCTTGGACCATGGGCAATCAGCTGGAGCTTTCTCGCGGGTGAACTTGATTTTTTTGCCATTGACAATCAATGACTCTTCATCATGGCTTACCTCGTGCTTAAGTTCGCCTTGCACTGAGTCGTACTTGAGCAAGTGAGCAGATTGCACTAAATCTTGCATAGGGTCGTTGATTGCAACGATTTCGAGATCTTTTGGCGCGCTCTCGAGGTAGGCCCGGAATACGTTGCGGCCGATGCGGCCGAATCCATTTATAGCTACTCTTGCCATCTGTCCAACTCCTTATTAAATCGTCTCAAACCGGCCCAATTTTTATTAAACTGTTTCGGCGATTGGCAAAGCATATAACAATATAAGGGCGAGGCGCTCAGACTTTATTTCAGCTTAAGATGATGGGTAGCAATCTGGAAAGGTTTCGTTACTCATTCATTATTGAGTCTTCGGTTACGATAAGAATTGCCAGATTAAACACCAGGAGAAAATATGAGAGACAAAGTAGAAGCCATTCTCGACAAGTTGCGCCCGATGTTGATGATGGACGGCGGCAACATTGAGCTAGTAGACGTCAAAGACGACGAAGTTCAAGTACGCTTAGTCGGCGCTTGCGGCATGTGTCCAAGTTCGACTATGACCATGAAGATGGGTGTTGAACGCGCTATTAGAGAAGAGTTGCCTGAAATCAAGCGTGTGGTTTCAGTCTAGATTTTGATTTAGGCCTCATGATCGCGCCGGCTGCGAAAGTCGCTTGACAGGTAGCCGGCGATTGCCGATTCTTGACCTGTGCCCGTGGGGTTGGTAATGTCAACGCTCTGCATATCGCTGTCAAGGCGGGCAATTGAAGCTTTTGCTGCGGCAATCGTTAGGTGCGAATTGGCTAAGATAGTACTGGCAAAATCACGAGTAAAGTCTGACAGCTGGTCATCTTCGACGGCTTTATTGATTAGGCCGATAGCTTCTGCCTTGGTACTTCTAATGGTGGCGGCGCTGAAAAGAAGTTCTTTTGCTTTGGCTTGGCCGACCAGGTTGACTAGTCTTTTAATATTGTTGTCGTCTAAAACAATTCCCAGGCGGGCCACTGGGATGCCGAAAATTGCAGCATCTAGGGCAGCAAAGCGCAGGTCGCAGGCATTGGCTAGTAAGCAGCCACCTCCCAAACAGGGTCCGTTCACCATGGCAATTGTAGGAAGCTTCAAGGCTGCAATTGTTTCAAGAGCGTTGGAGATAGCCTGCCAGAAACAAGTGGCGCTGGCGTGGTCAACAATCTGACGCAGGTCGTCAAAGTCGGCTCCAGCCGCAAAATATTTACCAGTGCCTGTGAAAATTAGCAGGCGTGCGCCTTCTTCTTCTAGGCTTTTGACTAAATGGGGAAGGCTTTTCCACATGGCTGTATTGATGGCATTGGCGGCATTGGGGCGATTAAATGTGATTGTTGCTAGGCCAGTTGGCTCCAGCCGCACGATGATTTCTTGGCTTGGCATTATTTGCTGGTGAAGTCAAACAGCACACTATCACCTTCTTTGACACCATGCCGTTCACAGTAGCCGCCATTGACTTCGATTACTTCAGAGACATCGATTGTGCTTTCTGCAGGATAGGTAGGGCATTTACTTGGATCTTCTGACTTGCAGGGTGGTACTTGCTTGCAGATTTTTACAATTTTGCCGTCTTTTATAAAGAGCATGTCTAGTGCAATTAGGGTGTGATACATCCAGAAGGCTACAGGGCGATGGGGGTGAAAGAGAAAAACCATCCCTTGGGTCTCAGGCATTGATGTGCGGTACATCAGACCGTGCTCAATTTCTTCACTGGAGCTAGCTACTTCTAGTTTGACCTCTTGATCGCCTAGTTTGACTGTAGGCAGCATGGCCAGCGCCTCCCTGCAAGTGAAATTGGTGAAAAGCGAGATAAGAGTAGCCGTAAGAGTGCAGGTAATAGTTAATTTGTTGGTTTTCATAGCCAGTGCATTCTGTTAAATGGGGTTTTTGAATAAATGAATTGTACCGTGTCGTTTAGCACTCCGCGTTTTAAGGCGTACGACTTACTGACTACTAAGCCAGCAGGGTCAATAACGCCAGAGACACCAGTATTAGTCGATAGCACGAGAAAGCGTTTGTTTTCTACTGCTCTAAGTGTGGCGCAGGCAAGATATTGTTTGTTCAAAGAAGAATTGTGAAACCAGCCGAGATTAGCCAAGACTACAATGAGTGACGCCCCTTCTCTAACTTGATCAGAAACGATTTTTGGAAAAATCACTTCATTGCAAATGGCTACTCCGATTTTGCCCCAACCAGAGCGGATAATTTGAGCTTTCTGCGCGGCTAGAAAGACTTCAGACGTGGTCGGTAATTTTTCACGTAAGCTCTCCGGTACTACTTCACCAAATGGTACTAGGCGTTGTTTAACGTAGGCACTTTCTTTGTAGCCGAAGGGGCTGACCAGTCTGGCTACATTTATATAACCGTTCTTTAGGGGCTCAATAGCACCATAAATTATTTCTTTGCGCTCTTCTTGACTGATATGTTTGAGGGCTGGTAGCAGGCCGCCTTGACCCATCTGACCGAGGGTGACGACGCCTTCAGGTAAAACTACAAGACTTGAGTTCGTGTTGGCTGTAAGTTCGTTGTAGCGGCCGCAGAACGCGGCTGGTGAGATGGTCTTGAAGCGCTCTTCTTCAATTGATACAGCACCCTGCACAATTGTCACCGGGATTGGTGGCGTCTGTGGATTGAAGCGAATGGCATGCTCAGGTCTCACTTCATCTTCTATTTGAGCGATTCTTTGGCTGCCCCAATTAAGGGCAATGGCAATGATCAGACAACATAGTAAAAGATCGAGGGCAGAACCAAATTTGATATTGAGTTGGTCTGTGCGTGCACCGAGATTGCGAGCGATACCAGTGGTTTCGATGATTAGTTGAGCGCAAGCAGCATTAAACATGACGATGACAAAATCGACTAGGGCGCTACCGCCCACTGCTGCAAGTTGAATCAATGGTAAGTTGCGTGATTGGGTGTAGGCCAGTTGGCTCAAAGGAGATCCAAAAAATAGAGGCGAGGTGGCCACTACCCATTGCAGGAAAACCCAAATTGAGGGCACGGCAATGAGATATGGATAGAACGGCCGACGATGATTTGGTAAGAAGCTCGGGCGCAGAGGCAAGCAAAAAACAAAGAGGGCAAACAGTGCTGTTAGCGAAGAATAGTGAACAACTTCAACCAGCCATGCTAGTAGCACTATTTGAAAGCTAACGGCATCATGCAAGCCGAGCCAGCGCAGTGGATACATGCCAGTTAAGAAACTAAGAGCAATGGCGTAGTAACCAGCGCCAAAAGTGAAGCCAGTGAATAGTGATTGCCAGGGGGAATTGCAGGCCCTAATTAGTATCAAAAGTGGTATCAGCCCAAACCAGGCTAAGTAGGCTAGATCAAAGCCAGGAGTGGCAAGGGCGAGAATTGCTCCCATCAAAAAACCAAATGGTAGTTTGAGCGCAGGCCTCTGTGAGTCAAGCCACCCCGCCTTTGGGGTGACGCTGACAGGAGTAACCTGAATTTCAGAGCTGAAGCTATAACTGTTCATTTATACCGATAACCGTGCTTTGCAATGTTACACTTTGGGAGGTCAAAATAGCTAATTTAGGTTCTATTTATTGAATACTCGGCCTGAGAGTGCAAAGAGAGTGCCAAGGCGGATCATGGGCATCGATCCAGGTACTGCTACGGTTGGCTTTGGTATAGTCGATTGGGTTGCTGGAGATAGCTTTAGGTATATATCGTCAGGGGTGATATCTACTCCAAAAACCATGGCCCCAGCCAACCGCTTGAAAATGATCCGCGAAGATTTAATTAGCTTGATTGAAGAATTTAAGCCCGAGGAGTGTGGCGTTGAAGCTATTTTCTTCTTCAAAAATGCGAAGACTGTAATTCCAGTAGCGCAAGCTCGTGGTGTCATTCTTGAGGCCTTGGCTACCTTTGGTATGTTGGCTGGTGAATATACTCCAATGCAGGTGAAGCTGCATGTAACCGGCTATGGCAAGGCTGAAAAACCTGAAGTGCAGTGGGCTGTGGCCAAGCTTTTAGGATTGCCAGAAATTGTTAAGCCTGATGATGCTTCTGATGCACTGGCAATAGCTCTCACCCATGCTCGGTTAACTTGTCATCTTAGCCCCCGCCTAGAGCGGGTATAGGCGTAAAACGAATAACTATCTTGACGGCCGCATAGAGCAAGATCATGGTAAGCATATAGACTTCTTTGGCACCAATTTTTCCTTTGTACTTTACTTTTTCTGGCAGTCCTAGGGGCGTTGCGGCAATAGCGGCAATTGAGCCAAAGTAAATTGCGCCAGCTACTGTGGCTTCTAAGTTCGGTAGGCTTATTACTGGCATATAATCCATGGCAGTTAGCACTGCGCCAAAGCCCACTGCTATCTTGAAGAATTCTGTTTCGCTGATGACAAAGAAGCGCAAGGCTATGAGCCAAGCCAGCGCCAGCGCTGCCATGACGCGAAAAGTCATAATGAACTGCCAAGCCACTGAAGCTTCTGACAGTCCTGACTGTACTGGCTGTCCGAAGCAGATCCAGCTGGGCGACCAGAGCGTGTGC
>LNEX01000135.1 GCA_001464165.1 bacterium Ga0077546 | reverse complement strand
CCACAAATAAAGCTACAAATTCAAGTTTCTGCCAGATTGATATTGATGTGGCTGAAGGCTGGCTCTCAGCCAAGGCTGTTACTGGTTTTTCTTGCGCTCGAGTCTTGATTAGATAGTTGACTATGAAAACTGAGTAAATAATTGCTTTGAAGTTAGGCGGTTGTGAAAGGGCGCAAAGCAGCGGAATAAGGGCACTGGCGGCTAGCAACTGGCGAGATTTTCCCTCTTCAGTCTTGCCATCAGTGTCGTTACTCTTTTTGTCTTCAGTGCTCACTTAATTTTCGCCTGCTTTGCCGATTGATGACTTAGAGCTGGTGAAATTAATCCAGGCTGCGCCTTCATGGCCGAAATTGAAAAGTTGGGGGTAAAGAATTTCGGCCATTATTTCCAGTGAGTCGATCAGACGCGGGCCGGGTCGATTGAAATACTGATTGCCATCGGCCACATAAACGCGTTTGTTGCGCACGGCTTTGAGGGCACTATAGTGAGGCTGTTGCTCAATCAAGTGCATTTCTTCTAGAGTGCGTTTGTTATCGAAACCGCACGGTGTCACGAGAATTATATCTGGCTCTTTCTCTATCAATTCTTCCCAAGTCATCCAGGGAGAATGCTTGCCAGCCTGGCCAAATAAGTTAGTGGCGCCAGCCAGTTCTACTAACTCTGGCATCCAATTTCCTGCTGCCATCAGTGGTTCTATCCACTCGATCACCGCCACTGAAACTTTGGTCATGCCTCTGGCTAAAGCTTCGTTTGCTTTTGCTTCAATGGCATCAACTCTGCTTTGACATGTGCTTATAAGCTCTTGTGCTCGATCTTCTACCCGTAGAGCCTTGCCGATTTTTTCTATATCGTTATAAAAGTCGGCCATGCTATTTGGTTCAAGTGAAACTATTTGCGGCTTACTGCTGACCATCTGACACAGTGCTGCTTCAACATCACGGAGGCTAACAGCGCAAACTTCGCACTGCGCCTGGGTGATAATATGGCTTGGCTGAAGGCTTTCGAGAATATCGGCGTCAACTTTGTACACCGAAAGCGACTCTTGCAAAATTGCTTTGACACGCTGATCTATTTCATAACTAGAGCCGTCTACCTGAAATTTAGGTGAGGTGCAGATTGGTAGAGATTTTATAGATTGAGGGAAGTCGCATTCGTGCGAGCGCCCCACCATGTATTCTCCTAAGCCAAGAGCATGAACGATCTCGGTGGAACTGGCAATCAGTGAAACTATTCTTGGTTGGATGGCTGTCATTTTTCTCGCGAAATTAAGTCAGAAGTAATTGCCGCCAGGTTGCCGCAGCCGCTCAGAGCCATGGCTAGGTCAAACTCAGATTTGAGCAGATTCAGCACTGCTTCCACCCCACTTTGGCCAGAGAGGGCCAGGCCCCATAGTACAGGCCTTCCTATCATTACAGCTTTGGCTCCCATTGCCAATGCTTTCAGTATGTCAGTTCCTCTTCTGATGCCACCATCGAGCAGAACTTCTACTTCCATATGGCTGTTGGAGCGATTGCTCTTTTCTAGGGCGGCGATGATGCCTGGCAAAGCCTCTATTGTTGAGATTGTGGTATCGAGCTGGCGGCCGCCGTGGTTGGAGACAATTATTCCCTTTGCTCCGGCAGCAACGGCCTTTATGGCGTCATCGCCGCGCAAAACGCCTTTCACTAATACTGGCAGTTTTGTTAGGGAAATAATCCATTCAAGATCTTTCCAGGTCAGACTGGTGTCGTAGAGTGAGGCGATATAACTAGCTAAGTCAGAGTCTTGATTGTCGTTCTTGTTCTTATTGATGTTGCCTAGAGCAAACTTTTCTAGGTTGGCTGCTCTAAGACCTAGCGGCAGAGTAAATTGATTGCGTATGTCTCGCTCCCGTCGTCCTAGTACGGGCGAATCGACTGTGACAACGAGGGCTTTGTAATTGTTGCCCTCGGCTCTGGCTACGAGATCTTTTGTAATCGCTCGATCTTTGTAAACGTATAATTGATACCACAGGTGGTTCCCAGCTTTGGCTACTTCTTCGATGTCGTGATTTGATAACGTGCTTAAGGTCATGATGGTGTTCAATTTCTTAGCCGCTGCTGCAGTTGCCAGTTCTCCCTGCCTGTGAGCCAGTGCTTGGAAGGCTGTTGGGGCAATAATAATAGGCATATCAATTTCTTGGCCGGCGAGAGATAGCGACATATCTCTTTGGCTGATATCAACTAACATGCGTGGCCAAATTGAAATCTCGGCAAAAGCCTTGCAATTGCGCTTCAGTGTAAGCTCGTCGGCGGCCCCGCCACGATAATAGTCGAAGTGAGATGGGGCTAGTGTGGTCTTATCTAGTGATTTTTCAACCAGTTCTTCAAGCTCGGCCAGATTTATTAAAGTATTTCTGCTAATCATTGATACTCATTCTGCGATTCTCCTTCTACCCCTTTGTTGCCCTCTTTAGAAGGGTCTTAAACTGTCATTTTATCGCCCGTGATGGTATCGCTAGTAGTATCAACCTTTGTTTTTGTGTAGCATAGGTCAAGAGAAGATTCTTTTTAGACTCTTGGAAAGTTGATTTTGCCGCCTTCCGGGGCTTTGCCCTGAGTTCCTGACATGGTATATTTCATAATCTAAATCTTGGGCGTCTCTTCTTGGAGCGTTGCTAATTCGTTGGTAGTTCACTGGTAATCAGTTTGGTATCTTGCTGGTAATTTGATGGCTCGTTACTTTGTTGCCATAATCTCTGCGCTCTTGGCCTTTGCCTTGGTTCAACTGCTAGTAATTGCAGTAATTGAGTGGGCCCACGTTATGCCCCGATCCGGTGTTAGCGCTGCAGTCGATATTTACCATCTTTTTGTTGCTTTCCTTGATTGGGCTGCTTGTATAGCCTGCGTTACCGTCGGTGTGGCTCTTGCTCCTGGTCGCAAATTGTCTATGGCCGTTGGTCTTTGCTTGGCCGTGGCTCTATGGCACATGGCTCAAATATTCGTGGTCTTTTCCTTTGCTCAAGCTATTGGCACTGGTATTGTGCCGCTTTCGATCGTCTACTATGGCGGTTTGATCGTTACTGGCGCGCTTTGTTGCTTGCTTTACGAGCGAGTTTCGGGCTCTAGTGAGCTTGAGCGTCGTCGTGCCTTAGCTGCAATAGCTGGCCCTTCTGTTTATAGGCAGGCTTTGAGTTCGGTTGAAAGTGAGACTGTGCCTTTGGAGAGTGGCTTCTTCGATTTTGACCTGATTTTGCTTGAAGATGAATTGCTCAAAATAAGACCTGATCGCGATGCCTATATTTCGGCGCTGCGGCTTGGTATGGCCATTGAACATGACTGCGGTTATGTCAACTGTCGCGCTCGTAGCTCTAGCTTTGCTGAGTTGATGCTTGACGTTAGTATGCGTTTATCTGCTACCGCTGTCGGCCAAGAGCAGTCAGTCTGGGTGAGCTTGGCTAATGGTTTTCGCCTGTACAAATTCGAAGAGAGCGATATCCGCAGGGAGCGTATAGCTGCCCTGCTCAAATTACTTGATAACGAACTTGTCCTCTCGGCCAGTGAAAAACGTGAAAGCGTTGAATCTGTTTTAGTTTAAGTGCCAGACTTTGCTTCGACTTGGTCGAGCAGATCAATAAACTGATTTCTAAAGGTGGCGATAATGCGCCTGACTTCATTTTGAGTAGTTTCGCAAACCACTCCGCCGCCATTTTTAGTCATGAAAGCTGTTAGTTCTGGCACTTCTACTAGAGAAGTGGCTTCTTGCTGGTTGTGGTTAGCAATCTCTTCAATCCAGGCAATGGGTGAACTGAGGAAAATGCGGTCGCGCTTGGCATAAGGGTGTCTCAGTTCCAATAATTGACCCTCTGCCGTCATCAGCCTGAGGGTACCAGGCACAACGCGGTAAC
>LNEX01000134.1 GCA_001464165.1 bacterium Ga0077546 | reverse complement strand
GCAACTCCGAAGCCAACCACAAGAGCTTTTCATCTGCAATTTTGCCACGCAAATGGGGCAACGCCTGGGGCAGCGCTTGGTTGAAGGCTATTTGGCCAGCCAGTAGTTTGGCTTTCAGATCCTGAAACACGGTTACCTCGCAATTTGACCGCATCAGTCTAACCCGATTCGTATCAAGGTGAACATCTTTAGATGCCTTTTCGCTTCTTAGACAGTTGTTTTGGGTTCCATTAGTAAATTTATAAAATAATCTCTCCTCATTACAGTTGTTCCACAGCATCTTGAAAATATGCGCCCTACTCATAAAATTCACGTGAAAGCGCTTTGTCCTTGCTAAGTTTCTTGGATCATGAGAGCTAAGAAAGGGCAAGAACACCTCTGGAACTGCCATAATTTGCCAAGATAACCGAAGAAAAACACAAATCTGATGACAACTCGTAACGGCGCTGGTACAACGGCCAAACCAAATCAATCTCAATCTGGTCAAGAAGGCCAATACACTGACCTGAGCAGTATTATTGAGCCGGTTGCTAGCGAGATGGCATTGGTTGAAGAATGGCTAGTTACCAACTTAATCGATGACAGCCCATTTGTCGGTGACTTACTCTCCCAGATTTTTCAAGCTGGTGGCAAACGCATCAGACCTCTGATTTCTTTGCTTGGTTCAAAAGCAAGCTTGACCGATAGCCAAGTTGATGCCGCTCACAGTGAGATGTCTCGCTTACACATCATATTGGCAGTTTTGACTGAGCTCATTCACTCGGCTAGCTTGGTCCATGACGACGTTATAGATGCGGCTTCTACTAGGCGCGGCAAAGAGACGGTAAATAGGCGCTTTAATGACAAGCTTGCCGTGCTCTTGGGTGACTTGCTTTTTGCCCAAGCCTCAATTTGCCTGGCTCGCATCATGAACCCCGTGGTGGTTGGAATTTATGGTCAGGTGCTGGGAGATCTTTGTTCTGGCGAAATTGGTCAAATGCGTCAACAATTTGTCTGTCGGGTAGATTGGGATGCTTATATTCTCAAATCAATCAATAAAACTGCCTCTTTGATAGCTGCCGGAGCCCATAGTGGTGCGATTTTAAACGCTCGGCCAGATAATGTCGTGGCTGGTCTTAAAGACTATGGCGTCAACCTCGGAGTTTGTTTCCAGATCGTAGACGACTTGCTCGATGTCACGGGCTCTGCTCAAGAGACTGGTAAGCCTGTTGGCAATGATCTACGCAATGGTTTACTCACCGCCCCAGCTCTTTATGTCCTCGAGCGCAAAGACAGCTCGTCGTTAAGACTAATAGAGCTTATTAACAATCGTTCTGTGCAGAGCGATGAAGGTGTTGAGGAGGCATTGACCATTATTCGAAAGAGTGGTGGCGTTGAAAAAGCTCAGGCACTAGCGGTTTCTTATGGAGCCAAAGCTAAGACTGCTCTGTCTGTTTTGCCTGAAAGTGACAGTAAGAATGCTTTAGCAGCGATGGTTGACTACGTTCTTGTTAGAAGTAACTGATTAGATTTGGTAATGTCGATGAATGCACCAGCTGAAAACCGCCTACGGCCTGAAAATTTCTATCCTTTGAGTTTGTCACTTAACGGCAAAGAAGTAATTGTATTTGGCGGTGATTTGAGTGTTGCTTTTGAGCTATTGCGTCTATTAGAAGCGGGAGCGCGGGTTACTGTTGTTTCGGCAGCATTTGTCAGTGAGATTCAAGAATTGCATATCACATATGGTGATCGTCTTGAGCTAGTGCGGGTCAGTGAAATTAAATTCCTAGAAAAGTGTGTAGACTTAGCGCGTTTTTCTCTTGTATTTGCTTTGAGCACTAATCAGTTGGCCAATGAGAAAGCAGCATCCATGGCATCTCTCAGCAGTGTGCCGTTCTATTTTGTTGCTGGTGTCGGTTGCAGTTTCGTTCCTGTCACTATATTTAAGCGTGGCCACATTAAAATATCGGTTTCATCCGATGGTATCTGCCCATCTCTTGAGGCTTCGTTGATGCAGCGTATAGAAGAAGTATTGGTCAATGATATTGATCGGTACAGCGTTTTTCTAGACTCTGTTCGAGAGTGGCTATCTCGGCAATCGACTGCTGATAGCTGTCAGACTTGGTTTGAGATCAATGCTTCTGAGGCTCTATCATCCGCTTTATCGCGCAATAACTTCGAAGAAGCATCGAGTATCCTTCACCGGTTGCAGACTAGCCCTGAGCTTGAATCAGAGTGTGATAAACAGCTTTTTGATGAGGCTAATTAATGGCTGCACTAGTAAGTCAAGACGATAAAAACAAAGATCTTGAGCACGGTGAGGCTGCTCCTGCCGTGGCTGCGCCAACGAGCAATATAAAAATTGCCTCTAAAAAGGACCAGCTTTCACCATTCGCTTCAGTTAAGCTTTCGGTCTTTTTAATGTGTTTGATGGCTCTGACAATTCTTATCGGCGCTGGA
>LNEX01000133.1 GCA_001464165.1 bacterium Ga0077546 | reverse complement strand
AGACTAATTGCAGACGGACCGTCGTTCAACGCATTAGTTGCAAGCCCAGTAATGCAAGCCATGCGCCACGGTAAGGTTGCTAGAATTGAAGAATTGACGCGCATACCTGCCGACGTGCAAGATTCGCTAATCACAATTCTATCGGAAAAAGTTCTGCCAATTCCTGAACTTGGTGATGAAGTGCAAGCAATTAAAGGCTTCAATGTCATCGCCACAGCAAACGACCGAGACAAAGGAGTAAACGACTTATCAAGTGCACTTAAGCGTCGCTTTAACACAGTCGTGTTGCCGACGCCTGCCACCATTGAAGAAGAAGTAGACATCGTTGCTCGTCGCACCGAAGCACTAGGTCGAGCCCTAGAACTACCAGCCGAGCCACCAGCTCTAGAAGAAATCAGGCGAGTAGTAACAATCTTTAGAGAGTTACGCAGTGGTGTCACTGCCGATGGCAAGAACAAAATCAAAAGTCCTAGCGGCACACTGAGTACGGCCGAAGCCATATCAGTAATTAATAGCGGACTGGCTCTAGCTGCTCACTTTGGTGATGGCACTATCAAAGCCGAAGACATTGCAGCAGGAATAGTTGGGGCTGTGGTAAAAGACCCAGTGCAAGATGCCGTTGTCTTTCGTGAGTATTTAGAAACAGTAATAAAAGAACGAGCTGAATGGAAAGACTTCTACCGAGCCTTGCGCAATATCTCCTAAAGCATCTGGCCCAAATATACCCTATTGGTTTCAACATAAATGAGCGAAACAAAGATCTTCGGCATCAGGCATCATGGCCCCGGCTCTGCCCATAGCCTAATATCGGCCTTGGAGGAGTTTCAACCAGATTGTGTTTTAATTGAGGGACCACCTGAAGGAAACAGTCTTCTGCCACTGGTTACTGAATCAGAAATGGTACCACCTGTGGCACTGCTTGTTTACGCCCAAGACAATCCGCGCCAAGCCTGTTACTATCCCTTCGCTGAATTCTCCCCGGAATGGCAAGCCATGAAATATGCAGTCAGCAAAAGCATTTCATGTCGCTTTATCGACTTGCCCCAAAGTCACTGGCTAGCTCTCAATGACGCCAAGCTCAATAAGTCTAAGCTAGAGAAACATACCGCCATTGGCACAATCACACCGGCAGAGAGCCATGATTTTGAGCAACGACCGGCAGACAGACTCAATGCTCAAGATAGCGATATCGATCTCAAGATCGAAGTGAGGCCAGCTTTAGAGACACGTAGTTCAAACGACTCTAGCTCTGAAGAACTGTCAATAGAAGAACACGAGCAGGACCTGCAAGAACTACTAGAAGCTCAAGAATTGGCAAAATTGGCTAAAGAGAAAGCAGAGTATAACGAAAAGATCAAAAGAGATCCTATTGGGTGCCTAGCTGAAATAGCTGGCTTTAGCGACGGAGAACGCTGGTGGGAACAAATAGTCGAGCAACGCTCGCAAAAGCCTTCAAATTTAACCAATGAAGATACCTCATCTAGCTACTTAGTCTTTGACGCCATCAGCGAAGCCATGCAGGTGCTTCGCCTTGAGTTAGCAAAAGATGAAGACCCTAATACTCGAGAAAAAACAGCCAAGCTGGAAATATCAGAAGACGGTAGTGAACGTATTATTTATGATGAAGACGAACTAATTGAGCCCATGCGCGAGGCCTATATGCGCCAGTGCCTGAGGGCCGCCAGCAAAGAATTTAGCCGGATAGCTGTAGTTTGTGGTGCCTGGCATGCCCCCGCCTTAATGCAACTTCCAGCAGCAAAGGAAGACACCGCCATTCTCAAAGGACTGCCTAAACAAAAGGTTGATGCCACCTGGATACCATGGACTCACGGCAGACTTTCATCTTCTAGTGGCTATGGTGCAGGTATCGAATCGCCAGGATGGTATCACCATATTTTTGCCAACCGAGAGAACCCGGTTCTCACCTGGCTAGTCAAAGTAGCACAGCTATTGCGAGCAGAAGATCTTGATGCCTCATCGGCCCAAGTTATTGACACTTTGCGTCTAGTCGAAGCAGTTTCGTCAATGCGCGAACTAGCGCACCCAAGCCTTGATGAACTAAATGATGCCATCATTACAGTGCTCTGCTCGGGCAACAATATTCCCCTTGCCCTAATAAAAAAGAAGCTCATTGTCGGCGAAACTCTGGGGCAAGTGCCAGAAAACACGCCAGGCACGCCACTAGAGCGCGACTTGAGCAAGCTACAGAGCAAACTACGCATGAAGCCTGAAGCTACCTCAAAGGTGCTTGAGCTAGATTTGCGCAAACCACTTGATTTAAGCCGCAGTGAATTGCTTAACCGCTTGCTCATACTCAACATTGATTGGGCAGAAAAACAGTATATTCGAGGCAAGAGCGGTACATTTCACGAAAACTGGGATCTTGAATGGTACCCCGAATTAAGCATTCGATTGATAGAGGCCGGCATCTGGGGACGCACCATTGAACAGGCTGCTGCAGCCAAAGCAGCTGACGTGGCGAGCAAAAATAATAGCCTTGCTACACTAGTCGATTTGCTTGAAAAAATCCTAGAAGCTGATTTGCCAGACGCCTTAAAAATGGTGATGGATCGCATCAACAGTGAAGCGGCCGTAGCTGGCGATGTCATTGAGCTGATGAAAAGCGTTCCCACTCTGGCTAGAGTCGTTCGCTATGGCAACGTACGTGGCACCGATGTCGAAGCTGTCAAATCAATCATTGATGCCTTACTAACCCGCATTGTAATTGGTCTGCCATCAGCCTGTCAGTCGCTTGACGACGAGGCAGCCGACTCGATGCAAGGCTTGATAAGTGAAGTCAATGCCGCCCTACTTTTATTGAGCCGACAAGACCACCTCAGCTCATACCGTGAACTACTGACAAAACTGGCAAATAACGAGAACCTCCACGGTCACGTGGCTGGCAGGGCTACAAGACTTTTGTTCGAAAGTCGCACTCTCGACGATCAAGCAGCAGCCCGCATGATGCAATGGGCTCTGTCTAGAGCAGCTGAACCACTTTACGCGGGTAAATGGCTAGAAGGTTTTCTCAGTGGCAGTGCTCTTGTTTTAATTCATGATAGTCACCTCTGGCAGCTGCTTGATAGCTGGCTGCTCAGCTTAGATAAAGAAGCCTTCAAAGAGCTGCTACCGCTTTTACGACGAACATTCTCTACATTTACCAGTCCTGAGCGCCGTCAAATTGGCGAGAGAGTGCGCGAAACCCAAGCCGTAGAAGGTGACATCTACACGATTGACGACGAAGAGGATCTCAATTCGGAACGCATTCGCCCACCACTAAATATGGTGCGCTTCTTACTAGGACTGCCACCCCTTACAGAATATTCGATGGAAGTGATACCTGCAGGTGAAAACCAATGAGCACAGCCCAAGAAGAGCTTGAAGAGCGCCTAAGAAGATGGCGACTACTCTTGGGCAGCCAAGATAACGAAGGTTTAAGGCACAGCCTAGAAGGAGAAGATGCTGCTATCGATGCCACACTTTCTTCTCTCTACAACCCAAGAGAAGACGATGGTGGAAAGCGTGGTGCTGATCTCGGTAATTCGAGCCCCAATGTGGCCCGCTGGCTTGGAGATATACGCAAGTATTTTCCAGCATCAGTGGTGACAATCATGCAAAAAGACGCCCTGGAAAAACTCAACCTTAAGCGCATGCTATTGGAACCAGAACTATTGTCATCGATGGTGCCTGATGTTAATTTGGTTGCCACCCTAGTTGCCCTAGGTTCAGCAATGCCCAACAAAACAAAAGAAACAGCCCGCTTAGTAGTGAGGCAAGTTGTAGATCAATTGATGGCAAAACTGGCCAACCCCACTAGACAAGCAATTATTGGAGCCACCAACAGAGCAACTAAAAACTATCGCCCTCGCCACCACGAGATCAACTGGGCAAGGACTATCCAAATAAACCTTAAGCACTATCAGCCAGGTCTAAAAACCATAATTCCCCAACGAATTGTTGGCTACGGCCGCAAACGCTCAAGCCTAAAAGACATAATTTTATTGGTAGACCAAAGCGGATCGATGGCCACCTCAGTGGTCTACTCAAGTATCTTCGGGGCAGTACTGGCCTCACTGCCTGCGGTGTCAACCCAGCTGGTGGTCTTTGACACCGCCATTGTTGACTTGACAGAGAAATTGGCAGACCCGGTTGACGTTATCTTTGGCACCCAACTTGGTGGTGGCACCGACATCAATAGAGCAGTAGCCTATGCCCAGACACTTGTGAAAAAACCGAGTGATACCATTCTGGTTTTAGTGAGCGACCTCTTTGAAGGTGGCAACAACCAAGAGATGCTCAAACGCATCTATACGCTGGTCAATGCTGGGGTTACCGTGGTGGCCCTGCTGGCACTTACCGATCAAGGTGCGCCCGCCTTCGATCACCGCAATGCAGCCCATTTTTGCGAGATGGGAGTACCAGCATTTGCTTGCACACCAGATCAGTTTCCTCAACTGATGGCTGTGGCAATCAACAAAGGCGACCTCGCATCATGGGCCGCAGCTCACGGCATTGTAATCACACGGGCGGAGAAGAGCATAAACTGAGCCAGCATTCAAAGGAAAAGAAATTACTGACGAATATATGTCCCGACTGTTTCTCCGCGAGCAATAATGTGACCAGCGATGGCTTTCTCAAAAGCGACCTTATCTAGGCCTGGTTTTTCACTGACAATTTTATCTAAGGCAACCACGCGGAAATGATAGTGGTGCACCTTACCTCTGGGCGGAGAGGGACCGTTATAACCAACCTTGCCAAAGTCATTCATGCCCTGATTAGCCCCAGCAGCTATCGCAGTTTTTGGCGTTCCTTCTTTCAACTCTGAGGTTTTTGCATCAAGGCCATAGAGCACCCAATGCCACCAATCACCGCGAGGCGCGTCAGTATCAACGACACAAACAGCAATGCTTCTAGTCTTGGCAGGAGGAGCAGACCAACTCAAACCTGGCGCAATGTCTTCTCCGTCAGCAGTATACTTGATTGGAATGGCTGCACCGCTGGCGAAGGCAGCTGTGCAGACCTTTAGAGTCTCTATTTGCTCATCCTTCACATCTACATGATCACTCTTAGCGTGAACTGACAGCATCAAAACACCAGCAGTAACAGCCAAAGCTGAACCGACTGACACTACTTTCGAATAAAAACTCAAAGCTAATTAACCTCGACAATACTTGTAGCTCTTACTTCGCCACGCTTGATAATGCCGACGACTTTTACAACATGGGCTTTATCACGAGTGGTGGCCTGCATCACTTTCTTGGCAATGGCCGAGCTGCCATTGTCAAGGTCAAGCCATTGCCCCTGACTATAAATTGAAAAACCTGCCTCACAGCAAGACGGTTCAAGAGAACAGGCCTTAGTGTGCTCTTTTACGCTCTTGATCGCGTCTTTGTTGTCACCCTTGATGGCCGCAGCGCATGAGCGGTCGACTAGATAGCCGGTCCAACTTTGCGAGCTTGGAGCAACAGCAGCACTGCTCTTTGCAGCAGGGCTAGAAGCCGCCGCCGTTGCCTTGGTCTTAGTCTTTTCAGCTAACGTAGCAGAGCCCTTGTCTACAGACTTAGGGCCTGGATTAGCAGCTGACTTAGCGACTGGCTTGCTTGCAGTGCTCGAAGTTTTCGCCGGCTTGCTTGCACTAGGCTCTAAGGCTAAAGCAGGAAGTGCTGTTAAGAGAAACAGGGCCAAGAGAGAAACGGTAATTTGTTTTGGTAACATGATCCACGTGTTTGCTAGCTGAAGTATTACTTTCCGAAGTCCTGAACATCGTAGCAAATCTGTTCTAGTTCTAGACCCAATTCCTCATCCTATTTTTATTCCTGTTGATAACAAAATGTGCCAATGAACATTGAAGAGCTGGCTCAGAGCCTGATAAAAATCACATCTCGACTGCCAGAAAATCAGGCCGAACAGGTGCGGCAATACATCTCTTCTAGCCGCACAAAAACCCTAGGTTTAGTGGCCAGCGCAATTTCTAATAAGGGAACTAGCAATAAGGCAATTAGTTCTATAGAAGGATTAATTGGCGGACAACCACTCTTACCCCCTTATTTCAAATGGCCCGAAGATCGCTATGGCCACTCAATGTTGTTCCTTGCCCAGTTTGACTTAGCCCACTTACCAACAGCCAACCCAAATGCGCCCAAGACTGGTCTCCTTACTCTTTTTCGCTCAGCAGCTGCAACAAGTCTAAACAGCAAAGACCGCAAGGGATTTCACATTCACCTACTGCCCGAAAGCGACCGCAAAAACCTTGCGCTTACCGAACAACCAGAAGACATAGAGTTACCGGCCTTTAACTTCAAAAGTGGTCTGACCTATACCATTGCTCAAGACTTAGGCGCCCTGAAGAAAGTAGTTGACATTCCCTTTGACATGCAGGCCGACATAGAAAATTGGATCAGCTCATTCAACTCACTATCCAAATGCCAAGGCCAATTGTTCGGCACCAATATTAGTGGCTTTAGTCAACTCCAAGAAACCTGTGCTTTTGCCTTCAATGGCATCTCTTACAATCCGGCCAGAGCCAACGATAGCCACTACGATCATCTGGTCAAAGAAGCAGCCGACTGGATTTTACTAAGTCGCATCAATGAAAGAGAACTATTTGGTGTCAATCATACGGTGCAAGAGACTGTCGTGCTAATACGCCAAGAAGACTTAAAAGAAGGTCACTTCGACCGAGCCTGGATGATAGTACGGCCCCTAGCAAGCGTCAAAAACACTAACCTAAGGCTGCCAACCTAAAAGTCTATGTGTGTACGCTAGAATCGAGCCATTCAAGAATGTGGTGAATTGAGCTCTTCACTTGGCTCTTCAAAGTAGCAGGTGCAGCTTTGCCTTCTAGGCTACCCAAATAACTACCAGGACTCTTAAGATCGAAAGCACGGCGCAAGAACAGCTTAGGGTCATTGACACCTTCCATACTTACTGGTCTCTGATTGCGGTCCAGAGCGACAATTAGCTTAGAAGACTTAATGGGCACAGAAGAACCAGGCCACATAGCATCATGAGCTAGAGCCTTACCGTCTAAAGCCAGGGGCTCAACGACAATTTGCCTGGTGGCAGGCTGATACTGACTGCGAAGCATCAATTCAGAAATGCCACTA
>LNEX01000132.1 GCA_001464165.1 bacterium Ga0077546 | reverse complement strand
TTCGCCTGGCATGTCAGCCCACGGCCAATTAACTTCTCGATTCAATCTATCAGCCGCTGAAAGATTTCCCTTGTCTAGATATAGCAGTGCTAGGGCGGTTTTACAGCTGCGCTCGAACCCTGCTGCACCCGGTGGCTGCATGCTAACCTTTGCTTTTGGCTGCTTCCACTGAGCTTCACTAGAACTGATTGCGTCTTTATAGTGTTCAATGGCTCTATCTTTGAGATTTATTGTATTGAAATAGCGCGCAATCATTGCCTGACAGTCTCTGGTATCATCTGTTTGTTTAACAGTCTTGAGCTTAAGCAGGGCACGGTCAATCAGACTAGCTATTCTATTCCTGTCGTCAGTGCTGAGTGATTTTTCCAAGCCGAACGAGCGTGGACTAATTACCGTAATTAGTTTAGTAAAGTCGCCGGTTGCTTCCACATTCTTGACGGCAGACTCAAGCTCTTCTGCTGCGGCGAGTGATTTGTTTTGACTCTTCATTTGCACTTTGGCGTCGTCCATGGGCGTAGCCCAGGCAGCAGGTGCAGAATTGATGAGCAGTGAAGAACACAGCACAATTGAGCTGAGAGATTTATTCAAGCGAACTCCGCAGTAAAAAGATTCTTGTAGATACCTGTGTATGTTCTCACAGTTTGAGCTTTGGTAGGTTCGGCCAAAACACTTGCTCAATTGTTTTGATAATGTTCCGGAGCTGGCGTTTAGGGTTTGTCTTGGGTTGCCTTCCGCTTAGCGAGTTCAGACAAAAAATTTTTTTCAAATTCTAAAGCATACTTGTTTGGTTGCTCGTTTTTGAAAAGTTCTCTAAAGCGTTCAAACTCTTTTTCTGCCTCGTCGAGTCGATTGGCGAGTAAATATACCGTTTGGAGCTTGGCATACTTGAGCCAGAGTTTTGGCGTTGTATCTTGTGGTGCAGTAAACTCCTGAATGATTGATTCAAGAGACTGAAATCTCCGAGCCAGTGGTATACCCCGCTGCACAACGCCTTCAACTACTGAACCAGTGACCTTGCGAACATATTTTTTTAGGTGACCCCATTCAATCACCCAGAGCAAGTCAGGCGGCGAGGGATTCAAATTATATGAGAATAGCCAGTATTGCTCGTCTGAATGAAACCAATGAGGTGATAGTAACGGCACTGTAGTCGGCATTTTGAGAAGACCCTCCAGTGCAGCCAGTTCTTTGTGAATTACACCCATGTTCACATAAATCGTTGTGTTCTTAACTTCTGAATATCTATATCATTGCTTGATCTGTACGACCATATCAGCCTGGGCCCCTAACTCCAGCGAATAGTGAAAGTTGTCATCGATTAATTTGAAGCCAGTGCTTTCCATTTTTTTACTAATGAAATCGTCAATATCGTCACGCCAAGTCTTTTCTTCCACGATTAGCCTTTCAATGTTTTTGTTTCGCTTGGAGTTCGTTTCGCCTATAACAATGCTCTTTTTTCTAAAACTGAGATTTGTCTTCAATGCTGGCTTTTCTTAAATCTTCAGCCGCTTCTTTCTGCTTGCCGGTCAATTTGTAGAGCGCAGCACGCTCTTTGTAAAAGCGTCCGTTGGGCTCTAATTTGATTGCCATGGTGTAGTCATCGATGGCTGCTTTGTAGTGCTTAGCAAGCCCCAGCATGCGGCCGCGTGTTTGGTAGGCCTCTGCGTCAGCAGCATTGACTTTGATCAGTCTTGAAAGCTCGTCAGCGGCCTTGTCATATTGATGTTGTTGCTCAAAGCAGTCGACTATGCGGAAAATAGTCCAATCTCTAAATTGTTTTTTCAGCGACATACGGTAGGCCGCAATGGCGTCGTCATAGCGTTTCATACTGACTAGAATAGAGCCTTTCAAGTTGAACATGTCGGCCGATGAATCGTGCGTTTCTGTATAGATGGTGATGTCGCTTAAGGCCTCTTTGTGCTTGCCTAGGGCCTCGTAGGCGAGGCAGCGCTGCAGATAAGCTTTTATTTCTGGCTTTTTTACGCTTAGAGCTTTTGTGCTTTGGCTAAGTGCCAGGGCTGGTTTGCTCTGTAAATTGCTCACTTGAGCCAGTATCTTGTAGCCAGTTCCCCATTCAGGATCTTTCCTAATTGCCCGGTTGGCTAGCTTCTCGCATTCTATTAAGTGTTCGTCGGTGATGGTACTCTCCTCAGCCAAAAATGTGAAGGCAAGCAAACCGAGTGCTTCAACAGGAGCACTTGGGCTTTGACAAAGTTTTATCAGAATCTGCTGTCCTTCAGCTACGTGTTTGTGATTGATTAACTGCTGCGCTCGACGATATTGAATTTCGGTTTGACTGGCTGCGGTTGCTTCAGGTAGATGTGCTATGGCTAGGGATAGCGTGCCGACTACAAGGGTGGCGATAAGACTTTTATGGAGTTGCTTGTAGAGACCGTTCACTGATGATTAACTCCATTCTTCGTATCTTTTGATTTTTGTGCGCAGTATTTTTTCAACGTATATTTCTTTTGAGCGGCTATCTAATGCACTTTTAGGAATAATAACAGTGGCACTAATAGCTCGGCAAATATAGTGGTCTTTTGTAGCAAAGCAATTGAGGAAGTTGGCCCATTTGTTGGCGATTAAATTCCGGCGAGAGCGAATAGCAAGTTCGTCATTTGAGAAGGTTATGTAAACTGGTAAGTCTAGGTTTACTAATTCGCGTAGGTTTTCAATTCTTTGTTCAAAGATGACGCGGGCGTGTATAAAGAATATTGGTATTATAAGTGGTGCGTACGAAAATAATATCTTGTTGAATTCACTACCCATTTTTTCACCAAGAATGTAGAGCATAAACCATGAATAGCAATAGCCAATTAGCATGAAACCTATGTAGCGCAAGCCAAGAAGGGTTAGGCTGTACTTGAAGAAAAGCTTTTTGTCCACCTCAGTTAGTTCTTTTAGAGAATAGTTGCATTGTATTGTCAGTGTCTGAGTGCTTGGCTGCCATTCTGTCGCATCGGAGCTTAGCTCTGCGCTTTCTGTAGCTCCCTTTTCTGAGTGTGAATTTATTCTGTTTGCGTTTGTTGTGAGATTGATCCCAGCGAAGACGATGTCTGCTTGCTGGGGGCCTAGCGTTGAATAAGCTACTCCGCTCTCGATGATCAGTTTTCGAACTTTTTTCAATTGTTCAGCGGAAGCAAAACATCTCTTGGGTAGCGGGATAATTGTGTTGTCGGAGTAGAGAGTTAGTGATTGCGCCAGTTCATAACAAGCACTTACTTCAGTCCACGGCGAAAGCATTGTCATTGAGTCAGTTGACCACTGAAAGCCAGCTGAACTAAGTGTATAAGTGATTGGAGAGCGGTAGCGACGTTCTCTAGCATAGGTATCGAGCTGGTTCGCTTTAATCAGTTGCCATAACCAGCAGGCGAAAAGCGGTGGAACTAAAATTACTGCCATAAGCAAAGACAGCGCGATCCATGTTTGATAGGGGCTATCGGGTAGCGGTGATTTGGTAAAGATGCCTAGATAGGAAAGTGAGGCAAAGACTGTAACTACGAATGCTACACAAAAGGCAGTCATTACAAGCTTTCCGGCTGTTTCTTCTTTGTAAACCAACCAGCTGGCGTTGTTGACTTCAGAGGCCTGGTAGTTAACTACTACTACATAGGGCTCTTCTAGCCATTGAGCTGGTGGTTCTTGAGCATGTTCAGTGTCTTCAGCTTCGCTCATTGCCGTTTAAAGACTAAACTAGCAGATCTTTGAAGAATATGATTTGTTCGCCGCGATCACGAGCATAGTGCATGCTCATTTCTGCTGCACCTAGTAGCGAGTTTATATCGGTAAAGTCTTCAGGAATGCTGGCTGAGCCAAACGCATAAGAAAGCTGCTTGCCTTCTGTACCAGCTAGCGGTTTTTCCATAAGGGTTTTAATGATTTTTTGCACAAACACCTTGGTGCCATTGCATTTGGTGCTAGGCAGGAGAATGCCAAAGTCGTAAGCCTCGTAGTGGGCCACAATATCAGTGTGTCGTTTCTTACTGTTGATACGAATTGTGGCATCGGCAATAGCCTCAATCGGTAGAGGCTTGCGCCGCACAGCACCGTCAACTTTTACTACTTCACGTATCTCGAAAATAATAATCGACATAGCGCCCTTTGCTCGATAGATGCGGAAGAATTCCTCTTCTAAGAAGTAGAGAAAGGCTGGGTGAATGAAAAGCCCAGTGTCTTCTCGTCGCAGGCTCATCATTACAGACTGAATTGCTGCACCATCTATGTTTTTGGGTTTAACGACAGGTTTGGTTGGTGGGCCTACTTTGGTTGGTTGGGCCAACGGGGTGGTAGGTGTTTGCTTAGGTTGTGTTGTTTGAGTTAAAGGAATGGGCTTGACCGGCTGAGCCACTGGGGCTGGTCTAGCCGGTTGCGCTGGTTGAGCCATTGGTGCAGACATTGCCTGAGCCCGCTGCTGTTGCGCGTTGAGCGGCGGTGCTGCTGCCTTGTCTGGATGAGGTGCCTTGTCTGGATGCGGCGATTTTGCTACAGCTGGCTGGATGGCCGGTTTTATAACTGGCTTTATAGCTGGTTGAATAACTGGCTTAATCTCAGGCTTCGCTTCTACTTTATTGACGAATGTAATGATGTCGCAGGCAATTAGGTGGTGAATTGACCTAACCAAGAGTGGTCGCGGCAAAATTTGTACATTTTCCAAATCAGACATAGTACTGTCGCCATCCAGGCGAAGGTATAGTGAGGCTAGGGCCTCCATGTCTACTGGCGCATCAGCAGTCGCTTTCGCAGTAAATTGTTCACCAGTGAGATTCTGGTGGGCGTGTTTGAATACCGAATCGGCTGTCATACCGCGTTTAGTCAATTCTTCTAGAACTTGCGCTAGGGGCCGAACGTGCTCAAGCAGTATTTCTGACGATTTGACTAAATTGCGTGTACTAGTGGTGGCACCAACTTTGAATGTGTAGTTGGCCTCTGTCCAATACATGATTTCGGCAAAGGCGCTGTCACCGGCTAGTTCACCTTCGGTGTCAAGTAATTTTGCTTCAATTGGATGACCTTCCTGAATGAAGAGGCTTGCTGTATTGCCTTCTTCTTCAAGTTGCAAAAGTCCAGTCATTTTTTCGCTGCTAATTACTTGCAGAAGTTTTGGCAGCGAAATTTCTGCAATTTTTCCAATTAGGGCAAACGGCAGCTGTCTTGTGCGTGCTGGCGCTGAGATGTTGACTGAAGCGCTAGATGGTGGCTTTGCTGGAGCGCTCGGAGCTTGATTGCCAGTGTTGCCTCCGCCTAGGCCTCCCGAAGCACTGAGCGTCATGTCTGACTTCGTTAGGGCTGGATGGTTGTCGCTAGACTTGGCAAGCCGTATAGCATTCTCCGCTTCTTCTGCCCTAGAGACGACTTCGTTGGCTGAGGAGGCCGCTGTAGAAATTTGCTTGTAAATCAACAGCACATCATGGCCACTGATCTGCGAGACAACGCTACGTTTGCCACTTTTTTCGCAAATCAAAAGCCAGCGAGGGTCTCTGTCTTTTAGCGAGCATACTAGTTCGAGGGTAAAAAGTAATTTTTCGTTGTTGCGCCAAGTGGCGACAAGCTTCTCGCCAGGCTTTTGGAGAGACTGCGACAGCATCTGGTGAAGAACAGGAATGTCCGGCACATTTTTTAGGGTTATGCCGGTTTTTTTGATCATATTCCCCCCTTGTTCCACTTAGTTTATGCCATCTCTGAGCGGCTTCGGCAAGTGGTTGTAAAGGCGGAGGGCTATGTGTTGCTAGGTGTGGCTGATAATCTTACTGAACTTCGGTCCATTTGATTGGCTCAGCGCCCTCTAGTTCAGCGCTGGTCTCGTCCGCTCTTACCGTTTGAGCGGTTTCAAGAGTTGCCATTGGCTTCGCTTTTATGGGTTTCATGGCGATGGCCTGTTTTAAGGCGATCTCGGGTTCGGGCTTGCCCTCAACCATCTCTGGTTTGGATTTTGTCGTGGAGGCGATTTTTATTGGTGTTTCAGCCTTTGTTGCAGCGCTTGCAGGTTTGAGCACATTCAGTTTTGCAATATTCAGTTTTGCTATCTCGGATTTTGGTACAACAGTGCAACCTACTTTGCAAGTGCCCGCGCTAATCATATCTAGCTCGGTTGCTGCACTGTGGGAGAGGTCGATTACCTTACTCTTGGTGAAAGGTCCGCGGTCATTGATTACGACCACACAGCTGCGGCCATTGCTGTGGTTTTTGACGTGCACGTGAGTGCCAAAGGGCAGGGTTCTGTGGGCGGCGGTATAGAGATGTTTGGCTAAGACCTGCCCGGAGGCTGTCTTCTTGCCATAAAGTGAATGGTGGTAGTAGTCTGCCATGCCTGTAAAGTCATGGCCAGGTTCACTTTTTGCCGCAATCGGCGCAGTAAATAGGGCGGTAAAGAGCGCGAAACTAGTTATTACTGGTCTCATCAGCTAACTCCTTTGGGGAAGGAGCATTGTCGGGCTATCTTGACATATTTACCTTAAGCGTTTCCAATAAATCTGAGAGTGCGGTTACAATATTGGTCCATTCCCGCCACTTAGCGATGTGAGAAAGACATGTCTGAATCGCCGACAAAAGCTGAAATTAGAGACAGCGTTATTTATTACACTTGTCAGCGTCGTTGCTATGGTGTTACCGGTCAAGCGGGTATTTGCTGCACCTTGGGCAACAGAGATTGGATTATGGGTCCGATTACAGACGCCAAAGAATTTCTAGCCAGACTCAATTTACGCTTCGGCAAAAAATACAAATATGATGCCGTCTTTATCGAATACGAAGAAGGGCACCGTCTCTTTCCTGAGCGTTCGTGCTGGCAAAATCCCGACCACTTTCCTGCTTTGCGCGTGGTGATGGATGCAGAAGAGGGCTATCCCTGTCAGTTTCTGGAGAATCATCAGTGCACCATTCAAGATATAAAACCAAAAATTTGCGCTGATTATTTGTGTGATCACCTCAAGCACGTGATCTCTACCGTCACTGGCGAGAGCGCTTAGTCACTGGTTCATAATATATACTCAAGTTATTGGTTCATCGAGTGGTTCGCCTATGCAAAGGAACCCTGCTCTCGGAATCTATATCTTTAGCCTTTCAATTCTGTTTCTCGTAGTCGACGAGTCTTCATTTGCTCGCGGCAGTAGGCATAACGAAATGCGGCTCTTGCAGTTTCCTACCGAGTATTCGGTAGGTACATTGGGTTTGCTGGAAAAAGATCCTGAATTGAGTGCTAAAGGTAAAGTGCAGCCCATTGGCGAGGCTAGGGGCTTGATGAAAGTGCCCAGGGATAGACTTGTGAAAATGTTTCCTGGAGTGCAGTTCTACCAGCATCCACAGTGCTTGCTAAAACTCCCTCCTGATGGAATTGATTACATAAATCTGCGATTTACCGCCATGGCTGACGCTGACGAAAGTATAAGTGATCGCTTGATTCCGTATGTTCATCATCTTTCTGGCTTGAAAGGGATTGACTTGGATAAGTCTGAGACCACAGACGCCGGGTTAGCTAAGCTGGGAACCATGCCTGAGCTTAGGGCTTTGGCTTTGGCAGAAACCTTGGTCACTGGCAAGTGTTTGGGACAACTGACGGGATGTAAAAAGCTTGAGGCTTTGCGCTTTGGTAAAGGCACCATAGATAATGAGAGTTTGCGTTACTTGAAAGAGTTTCCGCAATTGAGCAATTTAGAATTGTCTCGAACTAATTTGTCTTTGCGTGGGCTAGAACATGTGACTAAATGCACTAAGCTGAGATCTTTAGACATCAATGAGAACTCAGCCATCAACGATAAGGCTGTGCCACTACTCTTGAAGTTGTCGAAGCTAGAGCATTTATATATCAAGCACACGAAGATTTCGTTTGCTGGAGTAATGCAGTTGAGCAAGATGAATTTGAGCAAAATCTCGCTGCCTCTGCAGTTTTCTAAGTACTCAAAAGCTGAGCAGGAGCAGATCAAAAAACACTTTCCTTATTTCACTACTAAGCGGCCTAAAGAGGCTGTAGACTCTTACACCAAAACTATGTTTGGGCCTCTGTCGCGGTAGCAAAACAGTATTTGGGTTTTGAGGCTGAATATTCCTCTTAGTCTTTTTTCTTAGCGCAGGCGTTTAACTTCGAGTCGGAAATAATCGTCAAAAAATGAGGCTATATCTTCTCTTGAGTGAGGGACAAAGCCAAAACCGACTGCTGCTATGAATGAAACCACGAAAACGACAGTAACAATTAGAATATTTAGGCTACCTGTTGCCGAGATTGAAGTAATCCCAGGTAAGAGTCTAGTAATCAGCCCTTCTCCTACGCTTACGATTATAAAAGTGGCAATACAAGCGAACACTGCTGCAAAAATGCTGATTACATACTGTGATAGACCATACAGTGATTCCTGTATAACGCCTTCTGTGCCGGAAGCTGTGGAATAGCTGGTGATGCCTGCAATTGTTTCGCCTGGGGTGGGCATTTTCATTAGTCCTTTGAAGAATAGACGTAGGTAGATGATCGGCAATGGTGTTAATGCAAGAGCCAGGCCAATGCTTGAAACGCTATCAGATTTGGTAATTAACTCCATTGTTTCGCGATTGAAGCCAATTGAGGGCACGTAGAAATTCGGACCACCGTGATATATCAGTGGTATCAATGCCACGAGAGCGATCGAGAAAAGATCAATGACATGGCCGCTGCCGCGCACAAGCGCGAGCAATGGCACAGGCGTCAGCCTAGCTTCAGCTGCTGTTTCTATTTGTGTTTCGGTTGCCGCTTCTGCTGCTTTTGCTTCGGCTGCGACTTCAGTTGCTGGTCCTAACTCTTCCATATCTCCCTGCGCATGACTCTAGTCTTTCCAGTCTACCGCAGGCGTTGGACGATAACGCCGCACTGATCATCTATAAATGATTGACTGTCAGTTTTAGAGCGAGGCCAATAGACTGTAGCCATCAGCGAGAGTGAGAATATCGCTGTAGCGGCGAGCCAAAAGAAATTTTTCTGTATGAACGAAATGGTTTCGGCTCCCATGAACAGAACTATGGTGACCATCAGAATTGCTTGTCCACCAGTTATTGAAATGACAAAATATTGCGCCAGACCATAGATAGACTCTTGCACAACTCCTTGCAGTCCATTTGATTTGGTTGAACTGACAAATCCAGAGAACATCTCTCCGGGTGTTGGCGAGCGCATAATTTTGTGAAAGACGATACGCCAATATATAAGCGATAACGGTGACATTGCCAGGCACAGTGTAAAGACTAGTACCGGATCTGTGCGCACAAACCCAGCGAGAGCTTGGGGGTTGAGTTTTCTAGACATGATTTCTAAAAACCAGGGCGAGAGAACCAGGAGCACTATGCAGGTAAAATCGAGACTAGCGCCAGTCGAACGTTTCAGTCCTACCAACCAGCCCGGCGTTGTTGAAGTTAGTAGCGCTGGTGGGGCGATAAGAGCTGATGAACTCTCGTTTGTTTCGCTAATTTCAATTTCAGTCGATGACCCTAACTCTTCCATACCGCCCTACGAATGAATTTTGTCTTTTCATCTTAGCGCAGACGTTGAACAACCACGTTGCATTGATCATCGAGAAATGATTGATAGCTAGTTTTGGAGCGTGGCCAGTAGACTCGTGACATTAGTATCAGGGAGAGTATCGTGGCGGCAGTAAACGCCAAAAAATTGTTTTGTATAAATAAAGTAGTTTGGGTGCCCATGAATAGAAATATGGCGATCAGTAGCAGAGATTGGCCGCCGGTTATAGAGATGGCAAAATATTGGGCCAGACCATAGCTCGCTTCTTGAATTATTCCTTGCAAACCATTTGAGTTGGTTGAACTAACAAAGCCGGAAATCAGCTCGCCCGGTGTTGGGGAGTGCATGATTTTGTGAAAGACAATGCGCAAATAAATTAGTGACAGGGGTGAAAGCGCCAGGCAAATACTTATCAGTAGCACTATGTCTGTACGGATAATTCCGGCGACGGCATCAGGATTTAGTTTCCCCGACACGAATTTGAAGAACCAAGGTGAGAGAGCTAACAGAACAATACTGGTGAAATCGAGACTAGCGCCAATTGAGCGTTGAATTCCTACCAGCCATGCTGGTGTGCCCTTAACCACCATAGCCAGGTTGTGGTCTGCCCATTTGCAGAGTGAGGATCATCATGGCATTCTGCCAGCTACCGGTGTAGCGACCGCTGTAGACGAAATGTTCGAAGGCGGCTGGGAAGTCGGTTTGTGAAAGGGCAACTTCCTCAGGGCTGTACCAGCCTACGAAACCTTCGCAAGTGGTAGCTGGTTGGTAGCCTTCGCCTGGAGGTGGGCCGTAGTCTACCGGGCTGTTGCCGCCGCCATTGACCACAGGCAAGCCATCATTAGCGAAACCACTGGCTGATGAGTGGCCTCTGGCGCCTGATTGGCCCCATTCGCCTGGAGGAGCAATGAACTCGTCTTTGCCGGTAGCATCGGGCATGTAGCTGCCATGACCAGTGGTAAGGCCAGCATCCCGGCGATCCATAATGCCAGCATTGATGCGGTGAGCTTTGCCGAAGCCCATGTAAGGAGGCAAGCCGTTGACACCTTCGTCACCGTAGATGTGCTCAGCGTGACCGCCAGCTTCGTAGACGAAGCTATCCATGGTGGTTGGGGGGAGGCCGTTTCTTAGACCGCTAGCTACTCTTTGTTGAGCTTCGGCTGGTAGAGAAGCTCCGAGCAAGATTGCTACTGTTAGAACTAGGTTTATTGCTTGTTTGGCAAATGCGCTCATGATCTTGGCCTCTTTAGTAATTGCTGCACTGGCAACGTGTTCAATATAAATAAAGGGGTTGGCAGGAGTCGGGCAAAGTTTTGGCAGATTTTTGGCATTCGCGAATTTGCAATAATAGCTAGATGTCTTTAAGTCTCTCCAAAAAAGCACTTATTCTTGTGGCCATTCCCTTGGCCTTTGAGATTGTCTTTGTGGTTAGTCTTGCCACTTTGCTTTACTCGGTCGATAGAGAGCGGGAACGTGAAAACCATGCCAGAGAGGTAACCGGTCGGGTTAACGCTGCCCTGACTGCTTTGCTTGACCGTTTTTCGTCCTGTGTGCTTTACCACGTCTCTGACAGTCCGTCATTTAAGAAGCGTTTTGAGACATCGCGCTTCAAGATTCAGGCTGAGATTGCTGCTTTGGAACCGCTTGTGCGCGATCACCCTGAAGAAAAGGCGGCTATCGATAAAATTACTGGGTTGCTCACCCGCGCTATAGAAAATCTTCAGCGAGCCCAGGGTCAGCTTGAATTAGGTAGCAAGATTGGTGCTGCCCGCATGTGGATGCATGCCGACAAGGATATTAGTCAGCTGTTAGGGGCAATTGATGAAATTGAGGTTTATCAGACCAAGGTCTTGGCTGAGGGGAAGGTTGCACAAGCTGGCTACAGGCGTGCTGTAGAAATTATTTTGCCGGTTGGCCTGTTGTTTAATGTGCTGTTGGCCATTGGTTTGGCTTTCTATTTTAATCGTGGTACCACTAAGCGACTCAACGTTTTGCTCGACAATACAAAGCGCCTGGCGCTGGAACAACCGCTCAGTCCGCCATTGATTGGTCGAGATGAAATTGCTACGTTAGATCATACTTTCCGCGATATGGCATCGGCTTTAGAAGAGTCAAGACGCAAAGAGCATGCGGTTGTCGACAATGCCGAAGATGTAATCTGCTCGTTCGATCGCCAGGGGCGTTTTGTTGCTGTAAACCCTGCGGCGGCAAAGCTTTGGGGCTATCTGGAAGAAGATTTGATTGGCGATGGCATCGATGCCATTGTTCATGAGGACGATATTAAGGCTACCTTCAAGGCAATTGACGATCTGATAGCTAGCCCAAGCGGTACCGGATCTTTTGAAAATCGCATTATGTGCCGTGACGGTCGTGGTGTTGATTTTGCTTGGTCTGCTCACTGGTCTAAGGCCGACAAAACGCTTTTTTGTGTGGCTCGCGATATCACTGAGCGTAAGCAAGTTGACCGCATGAAGCGTGATTTTGTCGCCATGGTCAGCCACGACTTGCGTACTCCATTGACCTCTATTCAAATGGTTCTTTCTCTTCTTGAGGCTGAAGCCTACGGCCAGCTTAGCGATAGCGGTCATGAAAACCTAGAGGCCGCTGAGGCCAACGTTAACCGTTTGATTGGTTTGGTTAATGGTCTACTTGACCTAGAAAAGATGGAGTCTGGCAAATTAATACTGCAGCGCGAAAGCTATCAAGTTTCGGCCATTCTAGAACCGTCAATGCAGGCTGTGCGGGGCTTTGCTGAGCAGCAAGGGGTGAAGCTCGTGGCCCCAGGCCACCGCAATCCAGAGATTTTTGCCGACCGCGACCGCTTGGTTCAGGTCATCATCAATTTAGTTTCTAATGCCATCAAATTTTCACCTAAAGGTGGCACGGTTGCCCTTGAGATCGCCGAAGAGCCAGATTGGATTAGGTTTAATATCATTGACCAAGGGCGAGGCGTTCCTGAGCAGCTGCGTGAGGCGATTTTTGATAGATTTAAGCAGGTTGAACTCGACGATGCCAAGGTAAAAGGCGGTAGCGGTTTGGGCTTGGCTATCTGCAAAGCAATTGTTGAGCGTCATGGTGGAACAATTGGGGTAGATTCGCAAGAGGGAAGGGGCAGCACCTTCTGGTTTAAAATTCCTCGTAAAATTCAATAAGTATAGAAATACACGCTGTTTGAGGTTCATGTGGCCAAAGTTCTGATTGTCGAAGATGATGTTTCGCTGGGCAAGATGATTCGCGATTGGCTCGTGATGGAGCACCATAAAGTCGAGATCGTCACCGATGGTGCCGAAGCTCAGAATATGCTCAAGGTCTATGAATACGATATTCTTATTCTTGATTGGGAGTTGCCGCACGTCACGGGAATCGAGATTCTCAAAGAGTTTCGCAGCCGAGGTGGAACCACACCAGTGCTTGTTCTCACTGGTAAAGGCACTATTGATGATAAAGAAACAGGTTTTGATGCCGGTGCCGATGATTATTTGACTAAACCATTTCATGGCAAAGAGCTAACTGCTAGACTGCGAGCTCTTCTGCGGCGCCCTGAGGGTTACGTTGGAGACTTGCTCAAGTTTGCCCATCTCACTCTTGATCACCAGAACTTTCAAGTGATGAAAGCTGGTGAAGAAATAAGACTCCTGCCGAAAGAATTTGCTTTGCTAGAGTTTCTCATGCGCAATCCCAATCGCGTGTTTGCTGCTGAAGCGCTGCTCAACCGTGTTTGGGTAACCGAGTCTGAAGCCACAGTTGACGCGCTTACTACTTGCATCAAGCGCCTGCGCAAGAAAATAGATGTAGAAGGTCAGCCCTCTATTATTCGCACTATTCATGGCGTTGGCTATCGCTTAGAAGCCTAAAGAGTTAGCTTAAACCGGAAGTCTAAATAGGCAGCTTATTCTTTAAGACCTACTTTGTAAGATAGATTTTCTCTTGCATGATTGGCGGTAGGGAGATTCGGCCATGGCATAGAGGATATCCATGCCTAAGGTGGCTCCGAGAATGGCAGTAATGTGCGATGGATCGTAAGGTGGTGAGACCTCTACCACATCGCCGCCGACAATATTTAGACCGCGAAATCCCCAAAGAATTTCTCTTTGCATAGCTGATGTAATACCGCCTGGCATGGGCGTTCCTGTGCCTGGTGCAAAAGCTGGGTCCATGCCGTCTACATCAAGTGAGATGTAGCATTTGCGATCGCCGACAACTTGACGCACTCTTTCAATTATTGCTTGAGCGCCCATATGTAGGCACTTGTCGGCTGTTATTACCGCAAATTTGTCATCAGCTGGAATTAGGGTGCGAATGCCAATTTGAATAGAGGTTTCTGGATCTATTAGCCCTTCTTTTGCGGCATACCAGAACATGCTGCCATGATTGAGGTGTTCGGCTTCGTGTGTGTCTGTGTGAGCGTCAAAGTGAATCAGTGAGAGTTTGCCGTGATGCTTTGCATGAGCTTTGATGGCCGGATAGGCAACTAAGTGATCACCGCCCAGTCCGAGGGTTCCAGCCCCGCTCGCCGCCATTAAGCCAACATGCTTTTCAGTATTGGCAAGCATTTGCTCGACTTGACCGGGATAAAACGGAATATCGCCGTAGTCAATTAATTTGTACTCTTGCGTAAGATCATAGTCAAAGGGCCAGTGCACACCGGTGAAACCGACGAACAGTGATTGTTCGCGAATACTGCGTGGGCCGTAGCGTGTGCCTGGGCGATTGACAATCTCTATGTCGCAAGGCACGCCGTAGACAACAAATTCGGCTCCGGTGAGATCTTGAGTGTGTTCGGCTCGCCAGAAAGTGGGAATTCCCTGATAAGGTATGCGTCCGAGAATTGTCTTTGAGTCAAGAATTCCAGACATTGGGGCTCCAATTAAGTTAGAAAAGTAAGGGCCCGAATTAAATCAGATCTTTCAGTCGATTGTCAATTGAAGGGAGGTTTCTTAACCGGCTTCTGGTATCAGCGCAGTATCCTCTGTGGTAGTAGCAAAAGTGGCGAGCACTATATGTGGTGCTCATCAGTGGCGGTTGTCTTCGTTTTTGGTCGTTACCGTCGTCGCTTGAGAATGGCTCTGTATCTGCGTGTGGCCGATTTGTGTTCTAACTGTGGCGGACTTGTGGCAGAAAAAGTTTTACTTGCCAAATCGTTTTTGCGATTGTATTGTCATGGGGTGAGTCGGAAATGCAATCGCAACCAACCGACAAATTTCAAAAGCCGAATATGTTTTCACTGAATAAGCCCAAGGCTTGCAGTTGGATGCCTGCGCGCTTTTAAAACGAATACAGTTATTTCGCCTTCCCCCAAGAGGAATATTCCATGGACAAGTCAAACCACGCAGATCACGGTAAACATAGCCACAAGCATGGCGATAACCAAGCAAATATGGCAGCTGATGTGGCTGACGCTCGTGTGGCCTGGGATCTCTGGAACAGTAAGAATCCTCAAGACTGGGATAAGGCTTTGGCAATTGTTGATAAGAACAATGAGCATAAGCATAAATACAACAAGAAAGAGTGGAACAACGCCATGGATGGTGTTGCTGAAGAAGCCGAAGCGAAGAAGGTTCGCCACCAACCAAAAGTAGTAAGACAGCAAAGAAGAGCTGCCCAACCAGTCGATGCTCAAGATGATGGTGTTATTGAGATAAGCGACATCAGAGCTCTTGATGACAAGAATCTTCCAATTCCGCCAGCTGACGCCGACGCTGATAATCGTATCAAGCACCCTGGCTATGCTCCTGATAGTCGTTTCGCTCCACCGACACCCAATAGCCCAGCTTATGATGCTGTCTACAATCAGCCTAAGCCTGAATTTCATGGCCTTGATTTGGGCATCGTCAAACTTGGCTATAACGATGGTGGCTCCCTTGAAGCTGGTGTAAATATCGGTGTAGCTAAAACCGATCTACAGCTTGGTGCTAACACCCGGGTTGATGCTGAGTTCATGCCAATTGGTGGACCAATTCACGCTCGAACAGGTGCCGGAGTCAACTTTAGTGAGGATGGTGTGCGTGGCGATGTTGGTGCCGGTGCTAACTTCTTCAATATCGTCAATGGCGACGCAGATTTTGATGCTCGTGTCGGCAGAAATACCGGTGTTGATGGCGATGTTCGTGGTCGAGTTTATCCTGTTGATGTAGAAGCTGAAGCGGGTGCTGGTGTCGGTCCAGAGGGTGTTCATGCTTATACTGGTGCTAATACTGACGTAGCAGATCTAGTCGGTGTTCGCACGGGTGGTCATTTTGATTTAGATAGTGAGAATTCTAGTGTTGGCGCTGGTGTTGGCTTGAGAGCAGGAGATGACACTCTTGATTTTGGTCCAAGTATCTACAGTGATGGCAACACTACCATTAGACCAGATTTGCAATTGGACCAAGGTTCAATTGATGATGCGACGTTCTATCCTACTGGTACCAGACCTACCAGAGAGTGAGAATTGACCATCATACAAAGGGCTCCACGGGGGTGGCAGAGAGAAGCAGCTGAGTAATCGGCTGCTTTCCTCTTGGCGGAACTTGCGACAATCCATTTTTAACATTAGGCACAAGGA